>JBAZUT010000012.1 GCA_041661265.1 Candidatus Paceibacterota bacterium
TTGTAATAATGTTCAATCTGAATAAAAACAATGAATGCTATGATGCTTCTAAATTATCATTTATAACTGTATAGCTCATTATTCCCAACTATTATCCTTGACGTTTCCTTTTAACGGGTATTGCGAGCCTGCCTGTCCGGTAGGCAGGGAGTGCAGCGACGAAGCAATCTCGTATCTCGTTGTCTTGCCTCGCCATTTCCGCCAAAGGCGTCTGGCAGACAGAAATCAGAGATAGGTGTTAAAATTAAATCCTAATTTTCTAGCCTAGGCTAGAAAAGTCAGTCGCGAAAATAAAGTGGAAAGAAGAATTTTTAGCTTCCGGTTTCAATCAAATTGCCAAAATAAATATCCGATTCCGTATAATGATATAAAAACACTGGCGCTGAATAATTTGAATGAAATCTGACTATTCAAATTTTTGCGAAAAATCATTGCAGCGCCTGATCCGATAACAATCCAAAAATCTAGATTCAAATAAAATAAACTCCAGGTTTCAATCGGCGGCTCATCACCACCCATTACACTGGGAGGGTAATCAAATGCCTTAACCGGAAATCCTCCACGCGCCACAGGATGAATAAGATCATCATAGGCAGGCAATATTTGCTGGTATGAAATAAACAGTGAAAGCCACATCGTTATAATTCCCAACGACAAAGCCGTTACTGTTATGATGCGAATGTCTTTTGGAATTTTAATTTGAACTGCGAACAATACCCCGATTATACCGATATACAACCATGAAAAATAATTTGACATAGTTAAAGACACTATTCCCATAGCCGGGAGCATTATCAACATTATGAACTGCGTAACATAAAAACCGATTAATTCACTTATTGCCATTGTATCTTACTGTTAAAACTTTATGGAATAACTATCGCAAAAAATATAAAACTATAAACCCTTTTTACCATTCGCCTATTTCCGCCCAAGGCGGACACGGCGCGCGAGTTAGAGATAGGTGTGAAAACTGCTGTCTTAAAATTCTAGCCATAGCAATAAATTTAAGATAGCAGAAAGAAAAAGATTCTTTAAGCGGAGGAATTCGGATTAGTCCCCTCTCGAGAGGGGTGAAGGGGTGTGTGAAATTGCATTTCTCCGACGCGAAGATGTTTGACCGGAAGGCCGATCAGGAGTCCGATTTTAAAAATAAAAATTACGCCTTTCCCCCAAATAATACCAAATGGTGACAAAATTATTACTGACCTTCAGTTAAAGAAAAGAAGGTAACCTCACCGGTATTTTTATTTATTCTAATTCCCTCCGCTTCCATCCATTCAGACGGTGGCAAGTCAATATTATGAAGGGGCAGGCTAGATTTAATTTCCGCTGAGAGAATATCGCCTGTATTAAAAAAACGTATTTTGCAATCCGATATATTTAGCCCAAACTTTCTCAATTTATTCTGAAACTGATTTACTAAATCCCCAACCCCTTCTTTATTGAGTCCCAAGGAAAAATGAGACATTCCGGCTATATTTTGTTCCGGCTTTGCAATCGTCATTATTGCACATGAAACTGGCAATGCTTCTAGGCAATCTATTTCATCATCAGGTCCAATAACATCAAAATCATCTGTAAAAACTTCGCGCGATTTAAGCTTTTCATTCTTTTCCGTAAAATTATATTTTTCAAATTGTTCTGACATATATAAATGAATAAATTATTTGTTATAAGAAAAAGAATCTGATATGTCTATGAATTAATTTTAAACCATTCGCCTATTTCCGCCCAAGGCGGATACGACGCGCGAATTAGAGATAAGCGAGAAAGTGTCTGTCTTAAAATTCTAGCCATGGCAATTATTTTAAGATAGCGAAAAATGGAGAATTGAGAAATTGAAGAAAAGGATTGACGATGAAGTGGCAGAAAAGGGCTAAACGAACGCCGCAGATGTTAAACTGGAAAAAGATACCTGACACCTTTTATTTCCTTTTCTCGAAATGTGAAATGTTATGGCTTGACCCACCTTATATCCTTTTCTCTTCTGGCAATTCATATTAACTCCTATCAAATAAATCATGTATAGCGTCATCTAGGTTATCTTGCTTGTTACTCAGAGTATGGTCTTCATAGTCCCCATGATATTCTTTACCTCTAGAAAATAAATAGTCATCAACCATTCCATCTATATATATCTCTCCCACTACTTTCATATATACATCATAACTTAGATCGGTAATTATATCCGACTTAAAATCTTTGACTATTTGCTTTGCCGTTTCCGTCAGCTCCTCTTCGATGGTAGATTTATCATAATTTACATCCTCATTACCATCTTCCCGATAAGATATATCGACTATTTTTGAAAGATCTATATTGTCTTTTTCATTGTATAATTCATCTGTTAAAAATGATTTCAAATTTGATCGAAGCAGAGATAAAATGTTCTCATCGTTAATTTCATAGTACTCTAAAAAATCAGCAAAATCCTTTATCTCATCTTCGGAAAGTTCATAATCGCTTATACATTTCAATAGGAAACTATGATCGCCAAATTTTAGATCTTCCTCATATTGTTTTAATAAACTAAGAAAACGCGATACTTCCTTAATTGGCTTTGGTTCCTTAATAATTCTTCTCAACAACTCAACAGAAACCTCTTTGTCATTTTTAAATCTATCAAAGAGATATATGAGATAATCATAACTTCTATCTCCCTCCGAGGCATTGTAAAAAACATCTTCTTTTACTTTTTCCAACACTTTCGGAGTTAATCTTTTTTCAAATTCCATAGCCGAGAGTTGCTCTAGCGACTTTATTGATCCAAGAGCGCTAATAACATGAGTCAATTTATCCGGATTCTGTTTATATTCATTAATTATATAGTCACCGATAGAAGGGTTAAAGAGTGAGTACATTATTTCGCCTGAGTTATTCCCTCTATTTAAAAAGAATTTTATAGCCAAACGAGAAATCGAGTTAAAATCTTTTTCAGTGTTTGAATTGTTTCTCAATTCTTCTAACTTGTTCAGGTGATTAAAACTCTCCCTTAGATCATTTGCTGAGATTTTACCTCCGTTAAATACAACCAGACAAACTAAATTTCTGATATAATCATTACTTTGAGTTTTAAAACATTTTTCCCAAACCTCCAATGGATTATCCATTTTAGCCTTAATATAATCGTAATAATCTATAGTTTTGACATCAATCAATCGATCTGCATCAGTTATAAATTCAATTAATCTTGGATTAAAGTTTTTATGTTTAATTATATGCATATATCTTCTCTCTTTATATATCTCATCAACATATTCTTTTTTCATTTCGCTAAACCAGATATGATTATATAGAATTTTTGCTTTTTCTATGTCCGTAATGTCTTCTATTATTAGAGTAAATTCATTTTTGCGAATATTTTTGTTTTCAAATTGACTACTGTATTCAATTCCACTATTTAGAATATTTGTTCTTGACGTCAAAATAAAAATTTTACTATCATCTAGAGACACCCTACGGATAAAACTCACGATATGTGAGTCTTTTTTATTTTCCATGGCTTCAAAATAGTATGCGCCAAGAAAATCATCAAAATAAAATATTTGTTTTTCTCCCACGCAAAATACTTGTTCGGCTTCGCTTAAATCTTCTTCAATGTCATAAAATTTATAGTCCTTAGATATGAAATGTAAACATAAATTTTCAGCAAGAGTAGTCTTTCCGATTCCAGGTTCTCCAGATATAATAATAATCCTATTCTTTCTTAATAATTCTAGGGCTCTTCGATGATTTTTTGTTTTAACATACTTTTTAGCTTCTTTGATTATTCTTTTTATTTCATCTTCGCTTCTGCCTTCTATGGCATTATTTAGCATTCGTATTAATACATTTGAGCTACTGATCCATAATTCGATATATTTTTCTTCTATTTTGCAATTTTTAGAAAGCAAATCATTAAGATCTTCTCTGCCAAAAATATCGTCTTCTCTTATTATGTAAGGCGATAATGTCTTTGCGATTTCTTCTTTGTTTGACGCGGAAAGAGGTAAAGATGTTGCAATAATATATCTTTTTGGATTTATTTTTTTTATTTTTGCTAGTTCCTTATTTTTCAAATCTGCTAACAATCTTTTATATCCGGTCTTAAGATAATGTTTACATTGAATTATTGTTTGTTCTTTATTATTCGCAAAAAACCTACCATCAATACCGCCATCCTTGCCAGGTTTAAACCTTTCTACTCGTTTTTTCAAATATTCCGACAGGAGATCACATGCTAACATCTCAAATCTTTTATCATTAATTTGAGAGAAATCATAATCATTCATATCTTTATTTATATATAATATAAATACAAATGCTAAGTTATTTTATTAAACTATCACCTCAGTGGCAGAAACGATATACGAGCGTCTCAGTCCACATTCACTTCCCCTCTTTCACTTTTAAACCATTTGGCAAACAAGCACTTAAGGTGTAAGTAATAAATCTTTCTGAAAGTCCAGCGGCTATGCTTAATAAAATTAGAACATCAGCTTGATTTAAATCTGGTAATATTTTTATAACTCCTGCATGCCACGAAACATATGCCACTATCGCGGCCATTGAACCCACAAATGGTCTAAATATAACTCTGACATACAACTTAACATCATTTGGACCCATAGCTTTTAAATCCTGTCCTAATGTTCGTACAACACTTAATATTCCGCCCAGCAAACCGAAAATAATACTAGTAATAATGCCATATTTTAAAACATCAGCAGACGCATAATATAGCGATGCAACTATGATTTCCACAACTAAAAAACGCGCAATTAGATCAATAATGTTTAATTTTAAAAATTCTTTCCAATTCTTATCAAACTCCTGATTTACTGCCTTTATTATTTTTTTTGAATAGACTTCATTTTCTTGATTGCAAATAATAGCTTCTTCCGCTTTTGTTAATAAGATTGTCCACGATTTTGTAATTTCGAAATCCTTAAACATAAGAAATCCTGCCCGAGCTATTTCGATGTCCGCTAATACATCCTGTTGTTTTGCGGTTAATAATTTCGTATTTACAGTTTCTTGATTAGACATATTTATTATAAATTATATTAAAAATCACCTAATTCCTTTTATTTTCTTAAATCTGATTCAAATAATTTGATCATAGATTATCTTTATTGAAAAGTGATTGTCTTTTATCTTTTACTTCTAATTGAATAATATTGGAAAAGATAATTAAAGGTTTCTTTTCTTTAAAACTTCCAAATTTATCGGTTCTATCAACAACGCCGATTATTTTGATTCTAGGACAAAAATGGTCTTCCTCCTGCGATACAATTTTTCCTTTGAAATTTGCTAAATCCCCATTTGCCGGCCTACAAGTAAGAATATGCCCCCTATATTCAAATCCGATCGTGTTTGTTTTTTCATTACCCCTTGTTATTCCGCCTTCAAGTTCAACAAATTGTCCGTGTTTTAGCTCAGGGAATAGTATTTCATCATCTTCTGAATAAAAAACACTTTTATTATCTTCAGTAACGGACACTCTCTCTGTGCTATTTTCTTTAAAAACACCAATCTCTAAAACTCTTTCTTTTTCAATCAAACGAGCATTTTTACTAAATATCTTTCTAGGGCATTCGACAAATAAATCAAAATATTTTTTCGGAACCTCAAGATATTTATGCTGACAATCAGGTATTCCAATAATAATTTCTTGGATGTTTTTGTTGTTTATCCGCACATTGTCAAACTTCTTTTTTGCAAAAGTTCCCACATGACAAGCTATTCTTATAGTCCATTGAACGGATATGAGCGCACCTTTCAAAATTGAATTTATGTCTTTTGCTGCGCCCGTACTTACAAATCCATCTTCTGCTGCTTTTTTTGCGACTGTTGCCGCGTATGTCATGGCGACACCTTCGGGTGATAGTACTTTATCAATTATTACAGGTATGACTGCCTCCCACGAACCCTTTCTAATTCTAACAGGAATCTCAAAATTAATATCTTTTAAACTTGAGCTTTCTTTTGATATAAAGTATCGTAGAGCTTCATCAAATCCGAGCAATGCCTCAGCGGATTTTCTAATATCTAAACTCCCATCTTCAACAGATTTTCCTGAATATTTCAGATAGCCGATAAATTTATCCAATTCTTGATCTTCAATTTGCAACGCATTACTCATAACTATCAATTAGTTTGCACATTAATATGAATTCTAAATATACTACTCAATCTTATCCGACTTTGATAAATTGTGTTTCATGCAAAGTAGTCTTATGTTTTTCACAGTCAGACTCGTGCCGCCTTTCGAGAACGGTAAATCGTGATCAAAATGAAGATTTTTTTGCGAACCGCACAAGACGCACTTTCCGCCGTCTCTTTTCCAAACCTCCTTTTTCACTTCAGAAGGAATCAACCGAGTATGCTCTAAATCAGCTTCAGTATTTTTTCTTTCGTCATTTTCCCCTCTTTCAGCTAATCGCAAAATAAATCGAAATACATTCCGCTCTCCGTCATTAACAATTTTATAATCCACCAAATCAAAGAATCCTTTCAATGACCAAACGCCTGGCAATATTTTTTCGTATACTTTCACAAGCTCTGTCTTTTCAATATTTTGATGTCGTTTTTCTACTGCTTCAGAAATAAGTCCGTTTTGAGTAAGTTTCCCATTCTTTGTGGTTCTTGGTTGATCAACCTCCTTTGGATTGATTTCATTAGATTTTTTTGCCTCATCATGTCCTTCGTATTCTATCGTAATTCCATCAGAATAAATTTTATCCTTATACGGTACGTTTGACCTTTGCGACATTAGGATCACGGAATATTTTGGGTTCATTCTAAAATTCATTCCACGCTGCAAAGTCTGCACATTTTCAGCATCACACATTTCACGATAGCTTAAAATATCATCTTGAATTTTATTCATAATATCCTTTAAACAAATTTTAAGTTTCTATTTCACGAAACCCTTTTCTCTTAAACTGACAAAATCTTTTTTAGTGACGATTATATGATCAGTAACCGCAATCCCTAAAATTTTACCAGCCTCTACCAAACGTCTTGTTGTCACGATATCATCTTCTGAAGGAGACGGATCACCAGACGGATGATTATGGGCAACGACAACATGAGATGAATTATTCAGAATCGCTTTTTTAAACACTTCGCGAGGATGAATAAGACTTGCATTCAATGTTCCAATGGAAACTTCTTCTACAATCAGATTATTACGAGTATCAAGACAAATAATCGTAAAATGTTCTTTTTTTTCCTTTCCAATCCTTTCTTTCAGATACTCGAATATTAATTGGGGCGAGTTTAGCAAAATCTTCGGAGAAACTTTCTCTTTGGCATAGCGCTCGGATATTGCCTGAAATAGCTTTATGGCTATGGCATTTGATGGCCCAACTCCCTCAATTTGCTGCAATTCCTCAAGCGTCGCATCTAAAACTCCAGTTAATCCCTTAAATTTTGCAACCGCTTCTTTTGCTGGCTTCTTACAATCCTTCCTCGGTGTACCAAGAGTTAAAAGTAATTCAATAATCTCATAATCAAGAAACCCATCAAGTCCAGATTGTAAAAATCTTTCCCTTAATCTTTTTCTATGCCCTTCGCCAATATGTTTTTCAATTTCTTGTTTTTCCATGGCCTAACTCTTATCTGCATTTATAGAAATACCATCTGAAATATCACCGTATGTATTGCTTCTTTTGGTGTTTGCTATTAAATGATTCCTAAAATATTCTTGCGTCTCTGGATCGGTACAAAATATATAGCAACCCTTCATGCCACGAGTCATTAATGTTCTATAGGTATTTTTTATAATCATATCAGCCATTTTTTCTGCCCTAACTTTATCTTCCTTCAATAATTTTTTATAGCCAAAAACTGATTTATCGGTTCCAGCTCGCTTAGATGCATCAGTAATAATTTTTCCATCACGCACCACCATATCTGGTCCAACAATCACACCCGCATAATCTAATTCGAGACCCTGACAAGTATGGATACAACCCACTTCATTAACTGAATCTGGATGAATAATCCACGCTTGACCATGTTGACTTAAATTCCAGGTAGCAGCGTAATCGTCAATTACAATATCTTTCAACTCAGACTTATTTTTGCTTATCCAATTCCAGCAATATCCTGCTAGTATGCGAGATTTATTATTAATAGTATTTTTTTTAATTATTTCTTGATGAATCAAACTCGGATTGTCCATAACTCGAAAATCGTAGGCGATATCATCAAGTGATTCATTTGCTGTTTCCTTAATTTGGAGAAGATTATCAATCCAAGAAAGATAACCATCCGATCCGCTACACCTAAATTGAGAAGCTAACTCAAGATTGTGCACTTTTGCACCAAGCTCTTTGGCCCAACGAACTATCTCCATTTTATCGCCAATATCTTTCAATGTGACTCTCTGATCTTCGTCAATAAAAAATACCGTGAACTTCGCAGCATTTATCAGTTCTTTGATTTGATTTTCGCCTAAATGACTAAATAATCCGGACTTCGCATTAAGCCTATGGGCCTCATCTACAATAAGTGAATCAAACGTATTTGGCTCGATATTATAAAACGATCCCGAAGAACTGAAAAGATTTGAAATTCTGGTTTTGGTAAATTTTCCAGAAAGTTTTACTTGATAGACTTCTCGTGGCGCAGAATTTTTTGTAACATATTGAGTAACATTTCTTCGATTAGTGAGCTCCGTAAGCAAATTTATCGCTACCACTGATTTTCCAGTACCTGGCCCACCCTCAACTATCAAAATATTTTTGTTTTTTTTCGTAGATTCTTTTGCAAGTTTTAGTGCTGTTTCATAGACAAGTTTCTGGTCGTCGATCAATGTAAATTCTTTATTCCCCTGAAGCATTGACGCAAGACTATCAGCAAGAGCTTTTGATGGTCGAATTTTCCCTTTCTCGATTGCATAAAGCACATCTCCACAATCTCCATATTTTACAAATTTCTTAATAAATGCCTGCAGTTTTAAAACATCCGGCCTTAAAAAAATAGGGGCTTTGTCAATATAATCTTTGTAAAAGTCATTGGTAATAACATTATCTGGCTCATAATTATGCAAATATGCACATGGCACCAAGGAAATATTTTCATCCTGCACGTTAGCGTTATAATCTTCTAAAAGAGTCGCATATGACCAAACTTGATACGAAGGATGACTAACTTCTCGTTTATTACCCCCTACAAAAGTCTCAACCACTCCATCCATGTCTGTAATATCAGCCTCGCTCCACTGTTTAAGCTCGACTAAAATTGCTGTCTTTCTGTTTTCACTATTTGCGCCAGTCAAAATGAAATCAATCCTTTTTGATGTCTGAGGTATTTTATATTCAATAGCCACTCCAGTATCCTCGGGTATTTCAGGATCGGAAACGATATTATTCATATACATCATAGAATTTCGCCAAGATGCGACTTCTGACTTACCAGTCGAATGTCCTAATTCTCGAACAAAAGACGTTAAAATAGTTTTTTCGATTTGGTTTGTCATAACATCTATGACAAAATTTTTCTTTGTTGATGAATATACGATCATAGTTTTTTTAATTCTATATACTTTTTAGCCGTTCCTTTCGCTTTTTCCACTGGATATTTCTTACCGTTTTTAATTATTTTCTTTTCTATGGCTTCTTTAACATCAATACTCAAACCGTATGATAAGTACATTAGATAAATAAAAACATCGGCGATTTCCTCCCCGATTTCATCTTTATGAGTTTTAACATAATCCTCAATTTCCTTTTCACTTTTCCATTGAAAATGCTCTAGGACTTCTGCCGCCTCTAGAGCCAAAGAAATAGCCAAATCCTTTGGTTTATGAAATTGTTTCCAGTTTCTATCATCCCGAAATTTAATGATTTTATCGGTCAAATCCTTTATATCTGACATATTTTTCGCTTATTTCTTAGATCCACAAAAAATTACACCTGCCCTCCCGACAGGATAGATAGCGTATTTATTGTAAAACTAACGATTAATTTCAACGTAACACAAATTTTGCTTTAAATCAAACAGAAAAGGAAAAATTGCACATCCCTAATATCTCTAATGTACCCCCCCCAATCCCCTTAAATTCACACACCCCTCCGCCCCTCTCCCCACATACGCGGGGCGCGGCTAGAGGGGAATTCATACAAAAACAACGCCGGAGATCCTTCGACTTCGCTCAGGATGACAATAGGCGTACCTTTGTGATAATGGTAAATCGTAAAGGGTAAAAAGTAAAGAGATAGAACGAGAGCGAAGCTCTCGGAATAGTATTTCTTATATGGTATACAGTATCGAGTATTAAGTATAAATTTCTATTGTTATATTGTCCTATTGTTATATTGCTACATTGTTTCGGCAAAAGCTGAGATTGCTTCGTCACTCAGTCAGGGACCCGCCTTCTCTGCCCACTGGCGGATTCGGCGAGGCAAGCAACTATACATGTCCCTACAAAATACAAATACAATTCACACACCCCTGCCCCTCTCCCCACATACGCGGGGCGCGGCTAGAGGGGAATTATATTAGCAATGATGATACTGGATTCCCGATCCCTCCAAAGGCGGGCAAGCAAGTCGGGAATGACACCGAGGCAAGCCCGCCTGCGCTGAAGCTATGGCGAGGCGATGCAACAAACCCCCTCGTACTCCCCCTTAACTAAGGGGGGGGGGGATTAATCCGAGGGACCCTTCGACCCTTCGATAAACTCAGGGTAAACTGAGATCAGACCGAGATCAGGATGACAATCGATATAACCATAAAAAAAGCAGCATTTTCATGTTGCTATATTTGATCTGACATATTCAATTACTTGTTGAATTTTTCCCAGATTTGATTCCCTTTCTTTTTGAATCGATCTTACCTGATCGATCACTTGATCGATTCCTGTTTGTTTCGCTTCTTCGCCACGACTACAGGCACGCGCTTCATTATCACAATATCCCTCCATTGAGTGTGAATTGTTTTGCGCCGTATCCGTCCAATACTCAACATCCCGACACAATTTTTCTTCTGCTCGCCTTTTCTCATCCGTCAACTTTTCAATCAGTAGCGGAAATTCTTCAACGGTAATTTCGCTTAATATCTTCTTGACGTCTTCATAGTCTGTTGATGCAAATGGCGATATAAGCCTTTTTACGACATCATTGATCATATTCTGTCCTCCTCGCAACATATTGTTGAATGTGCGATTTTGATGTAAAAATAACAGAATAGAAAAGCGATGTCAAACGGAAAACACCTGGCATAGTATTTGGTATTGAGTATTGAGTATTGAGTATTAAACCGCCCTCGGCGGACAGGCCGATCAGGTCGGGAATGACGGCACGGAGAGATCAAATATCGAGTTGGAGGATTTGATTGTCATATCCCCTGGTCTCTTCATCCTTTCGAGATAGTCCCAATTTCTCCAATTCGCGAAACAGTTCTTCCCGGATTTCTTCGGGATCGGTGTTATCGGGTGCAAGTTTTTCAAGCTCTACGAATGTTCCCAGTCTCTCCACCTCATCAAGGCAGATCTCATATGGACCTAATTTACCTTTTCTGCGAATCTTTTTCACTTCCACTTCGGGAACATAACCCAGCTTCAAAAGTATTTGATGCATGGCTTCAGGGTCCTTCACTTCGGTCTCATATTCAAGATTGTCCATTTCATTGCTCTGTTGCTGTTTGAGATTCAACTCCGCTTTTCCACCGGATCGCCGAATACGGATGCTAATGTCTCCTTCTTTGGCATATTCGATCCTTTGCGGCTTGTCTTTCAGTGAATAGACAATATCGTGCTGTTGAATGGGATCTGAAAGCTCATATCCTCTTTCAGAAAGTTTTTTTGCAAGTTCGCCTAAATTTTCTACTTTAAGCTTTATCTCAATTTCTCTCATGGATTTTAGTGATTATTTTTTCAGCAATTTTCTGTCGTTTTTGTGGGTTTGCAAGAAATTATCCCCGCTCACAACTTTTTTGCCAGTTTTCTGTTCCAGCTCCAATCGCGCATTTTTGGCGATACGTCCGCCTTTCTTCGCCGGAATCTTGTTCTCCTCTAAGCCTTTTGTCTCCATCGTTTCAGCGATCTGGCGCGTGGAAAGTTCCGCAAGGGCCGTGAAGACCAATTCTGCGTCTGACATATGATCACGCAAGTTTTCGGTTTTTAACTTCTTTAAATCTTTATGCTCCTTTACAGACAGATCGCTCCATTCTTCGTGGATAATATTGGTCAAAATCGCGTATTCGTCCTGTTTCCTGACGTCGTTGTTTTTCCAATAATCCGTAAGTTTGTTCCTGATCTCCTGCCCCATCATCCTTTGCTGGATCCATTTTCGGTCTCGTCCCATTCTTTGCCAATAATCACGGCTGCGGTTGAGCGCCTTTTCGGGATTGCTTATCTCTTCAATCCTTTCATAACCCACGCGTGCCAGCCAAAGCTTGAATGGTTCAGCTTTTGGAGACGGGATAGACTGGATTATTCTTAATATTCCTTCCGTATTCGCGACATCAGTTTCACGCATTTTTCCGTCTTCTGCCATCAATTTCAACTGTCGACAAACTGTCGACGGTTCAAATCCATCTTCTTCTTTCACCCTGATCTTCATCTTGAACCAATAGTCGCGCGGATTGACACTGCTGGTCAGGACTGCAACAATATCAATTACAGAAAAATACCACCTTTCCTCCCGTTCATTCCAAAGCCGGCGGATCTTCTGACCTTCAAAAATTGTGATCTGCTTATTGGTTGTTTTTTTGTTCGACATATTTGTATTATTAAGTTATCTCTTTTTCCTTCTTTTTGAACTGTTGCAAAAAATGCAATAACTGAATCGTCTTTTCTCCTTATGTTCAGCTTGTTCCATTTTGGAACATGTTGCCATTTGCAATGTGCAAATTTTGCACATACCGAATTGATCAGTTCTTTGCTTCATTTTACCTCAATTTAGCCTATAAATCAAAGAAAAAGACTCCACAACAAGCAATGTCATGGTGAGCCTGTCGAACCATCAGGATGACATAATAGAGACTGCTTCGTCGCTCACACGGGGACCCGCCTACGTCAGAGACTTCGGCGAGGCAAAGCAACTATACATGTCCCTACTAAATACAAATACAATTCACACACCCCTGCCCCTCCTCCCAAGGCGCCTGCCGGTAGGCAGGGACAGGCTCTCCAGAGGGGAATTTATTTGTAGGGGCTGAAAATTCTTAGGCTACTTTGACAGATGATATTAATTCAGGGATTCTATCCCCGCCAGTGGGCGGGTCCAGAATGACAGCCGTAGGAGATGAAAATCTTCAGCTCTGCAATTCAAAAAGGACAGAATATATTCTGTCCCTACAAACGCAACATGAAACGAACCCGGATCCTCTGCCTGAATGGGACACCTGATATAAAGGAGAGGTTTTAACCTGACTGCTTGTTGACAAGATAGCTTTTTTGTATTATAATTATTCGTTCGTAATTTAATTATGGACAATATTCAAGGAGTGATCGAAATGGTCAATCTTCAATTCTCCGAAAGAACAAAAAAGATCCTTAAAATAATAGAAATTCTCCTTTATACAGCTCTCGTGGTGGCGGCATATTACACCATGGAAATCAGCGAGATCTATCACGTAATAAAACAATTAGTTTATGTGATGATGATCATAATCGCCAATTTCTTCTCGCATGAAGCGGGCCACTATGCGGCAATGAGATATTATTTTCCAGAGGCCAATATCCGTTTCGTTTGGACTAAACTATACCGGATACCGGTCCCACGGGCAGTTGAATCGTCAGGCCTCAAGGGACACGTCACGCGAGCTAAAGCTCTCACAGTTTTTTTGTCAGGGCCGGCCGCCGGAGTCTTTTCGACGCTGATACTTTCTTATCTACTGCTGGACCCATATCTGTTCATATTGCCATTGGCGACAGAACTGTTCAGTTCAAGGGAAGATTTCGAAAAAGTGCATAAGACGGTCAAGGAGACATTTGAAAAGGGAAAATCAGAACAAGGGACATGATCCCTTTTTTTCTTTGGCTATGAACCGCGAATTTCTTTTGCCATCCTGATGTTTTGTAGTACTATCAATATATGTTTAATATCTTAACTCAACTTTTATGAATCCAGAAAAGGCAGTCGCTGCCACTTTGATAGGAGAAGGTTTGATCCTCGAAGGACCAGAAATAGTTGAGTCTGCGGCCGGAAGCTGGGGCGCAGGACAAGAACCGATGAATACACCGTTCGGCCATGGAGTTGAAAACATGGTCGATGCCTCACAGGGAATAGGGGCGGGACTGGGAGTCTTTGCTCTGACCTTCATCGGAATGAAAATGATGCTCGATCAGCTTGGAGGGGATGGCAAAAAGAAAGGAAGGTTTGGCGAAGAACAAATGAACTCGTTGTTTCCCATATTTAAAAAGAAGGATCAAACATCTGATCCTTCTTTTTTTGTGTATAGTAATTGAATTATTCCCCGAAGGTGAAACGGAATTCTCTCCGGTTGAACTCCACGACTCTGCTTATCGGATGGTCTTTTTTGATGAACAGAAAAAAACGCCTGAGCCGGCAGATCTTCCAGGCGGCCGGATCTATCAGGAGGTCCGGCATCAAAACGGAATTCCGGGTGACCAATCTTTGGGATCCGAGGCTCATGTCCGGATATCTGGTCGCCTGGAAAGGATTGAATCCGAATTCGAACTTGCCGAGAACATAAAGATCCTTCCTCGACTGCCTGGTGTAATTCATATATTCATCCGAGGAAATCGGCAGCAGCTTTGCGGGCTTCAGAAGTTTGATCGAACCTCCTTCCAGCCTGACGTCAGCTATCTCAATGAAAGCAACGTGGATCTCCTCTTCCGGCTTCACGTCCATATTGGAGATCTCTATCTTTTTTATGCTGAGGTCCTTGTCGAACCATAAGCAGAAGAAATATACTTTTCTGCCGTCGACCTCTCCCATGCACCGGTTGAAACCATCAAAAAATCCTCTCAGGCTTATGAGCCCGTCCTTGATCTTTATTTTCTGCGAAAGATACCTATTTTCCGTTTCCATGTTTTGAAGCTAAAAATTGATTAACCTTCCAGACCGATCCTGACCCCTGTTTTGAATGTTTCGCCGGGCTTGACCATCTCGGGACTCTGGGCCAGCCCTTTCGGTTTTCGCATCACCGGCTCGATGCAGATGAAATCATCTTCGTCATCTTCCTTGCTTTCTTCCGACCAGATCCAGATGTTCTGATATTTTTCAAAGACATCCATCGCTATAGTTCCAATTTCCGGTATCTCGATCCTCAGGACCGAATCCGGATCCTCAAGCTCAGACCTGTCAACGATCATTGCCTCGCCCTTTGACCATTTTTCAAAATTATCCCTGATCTTGCCGTTCATTTTTTCGTCTCCAAGGTCGATCAGGACATCTTTCTTTCTGCCCTTCGGGACTTTGAAATACGGGTGCAGTCCCATTGAGACCGGCATTTCTTTTCCTGAATCGTTCCGGACTTCCTGAGCAAGTGTGATCGATCCATCTTTTTCGATCCTGGCAATCATCTTAAGTAAATATTCATAGGGATAGCTGTCGGGCTTCTCCTCGCTCAGTGTTTCGATCAATTCATCCTGGCTGACCTTTTCAATCTCCCACTTCGAATCCCGCGCAAAACCATGGGGCTTCAGCGTTTCCAGTTTTTTTTCAGGTTCAGACGGATCGACAAGCGGACCATCAAGCGCTCCGGCATTCGGGAACATGACCGGGATCCCGCCTCTCGTTTTTGCTTCCTTGAAATCCTTCGGATCTGCGCGCAGGATCTCCACGCCCCTGATCTTGATCGAAGTGATGATCCCCCCTTTTTCCGGACAGAATGATATCTCGTGGCCTTCCGGAGAACTGATGGTTTCTATTTTCAGCTCTTTTTCATTCGTCTCGTCGAATTGTATTCTTTCTTTCATGTTTGTATCTTATTTAATTTAATTTTAATGCGGGAACAATATTTATCTTCTATGGATATAGCGCCGCAAGTTAAGAATGACGTTTGGGTCCCAATTAAAAAATCTGGTAGTCATATCCCCCTGCACATCGGATTAATTTTTACGATTACCGTTCTGGATTAATTTTACCGCAGTTTAAACTGATAATCAAACAGAAAATCTCAACGCACCGCGGAAAATGATCATGGCTAAAAAAAGAGGACAATGTCCCCTCATTTTACCTTTATGGCTCCGCTAAGGTCTTTTTAACATCCGGCTCGCGCGCCCTTACGGAATCCTCGCTCCAGGATTCATATACCAGCTTTCCTTTGTGATAAAGATATATTTCTTTTTCGGACGCTTTGCCGTGAGGATCCGGATTGAACGAAAGATCCATCGGCTTGGACCCGACCTCCATCACGATCGAATCGATCTGGCCGCTTTTGCCCATATAATTTATTTTTTTCAGTATTCCTTCGCACGGAGCAATGCCGCATCCGGTGGCTATTCCATATTCATCCTCCGCTACGCAGAATCCCTGCCTTCGGACGGTCTCTCCGACGAGCTCGTCTATTTTCATGTGCGCTTTGAATGGCATTTTTACCTCCTGTGTTTTTGATGTTCACATGCTCTTGCTCCCCTCCGCTTGGCCGGAACAGAGCTTGGGAAGCATTATCAAAATTATATATGCATATGAGCATAAAATCAAACCAAAAGACATGCCATATCGGACGATGAGAAACGGCAAAAGACCCTCGACATCATCAATGGTCTGTGATATAAGTCTTTAGGAGGAATCCGGTTGAAACCGCCAAACGAAAAACTTGTTGATGAATTCAATGAATTATGGCCTGAGATCAAAAAAGCTTTTCCCGAAACTGTTCAGGAAAAGATCAAAGAAAGAACCGCCGCAAAGCTTCTGAAAAGCGCCGCAAAGGCAAGGGATTCGAGATCCGGATCTGCCATCGGGTATATTCTCTATTATGCAGCAGAGTGGATCTGCAATAAAAATGAGATCACGCCCAAAACAATGACAGAGATCAAAAGGATAGTGATCACAAGCAAAAGACAAACCTGATCTTCTGCTTTTTTTATTGTGATGCCGGAATATTATAAAATAGTATGTCGTATATGGTATTTAGTATAGACCATGGATTCTCCGCCAGAGGCGCCTGCCGGTAGGCAGGGACAGGCCGATCAGGTTGGGAATGACAACTCACAGACATTTTTGGTTGGATTTATTATAATATTCAATTGCGCTCGGCAATAGCCTGATCATTATTTCATTTTGAACCCCGGAATTATTTTTGCTTCACGGCTGATCGTCCCCTCGCCTCTTCCGGCCTCCCGCTCATAGACCTTGACCTCATCGCCGTCTTCATCGATCAAACTCACTTCGTCGAAAAGATCCAATTCCGTGTTTATGGCGTGCTCGGCCGATCTCGACTGTTCATCCATGCTTTCTATGACATCTTCCGGAACTGTCCTTTGCCTGCTTCTGTTCCTCTCCATGCAAATTTCCTTGGGAGTGACCATCAGCAATCCTATGACCCTGGCTCCTTTTTTCCTGAATCTCCCGATATCTTCTCTCCTAAATTTGGCATCGATACCCGTCGCGTCCCAGACAAAACCCTTTTCTTCCTCTATTCTCCAGTCAGCCTCGCTCCGGAGCCTTTCGAATATTTCTTTGTGGCTGTGAGTTTCAACATCTCCCGCATCCCCGGATAATTCTTTTCTCATGTTGTCGGAACTGAGCACGGGAATCCCGAGTTCCGCCGCCTTCATCTGGGCAGCATGAGATTTCCCGCTTCCCGGGATACCGATCATGTAATATATGTCTTTTTCCATGTTGTTGTCATTAATGAATTATGGTCAAACGTCCCAGGCCCAGCAATCACGGCGATTTACGCTCGGAATCGTTGACAAAAATATATTTACGTATAAACTGGTAGTGTAATAAATTGGAGGCAAAAAATGAAAGACGACGAATTGACACTTCGAGATGAAGTGGAAATAACAGGAAAAGGAAGGATCGTAGGCAAGGAAACAGATTTTTCCGAAAACATTATATCAGTTTTGGTGGAGATTCCCCTGGAAAAAGGAAAAACACAAAGGTTGCATCTTCCGCCGGAATTGATCAAAAAACATACACAATGAGTTATTCGTAAGAATCACTCTTTTTAAAAATCTCTTCTTGCTCATGAAAATCAGATCCTTGCTGTAAGATAAGAACCGACATCGTAGCAGCCTCTGATAGCATCAATCCTTAATTTCTACAGTATCTCCGACATTTATTCCTCTAAGTTTTGCCAGCCCGCCATTTATTTCAAAAACATATCTCGCTTTCCCGTCCGGCCCGAAAGACTCGCACGCCTCAGTCTTGCACGGCTGGGCATTTTCTTTTATGAAAATTATTTTATTATCATTTCCGATCCAGATCATGTCGAGTGGGATCAGGGTGTTCTTCATCCAGAATTTATAGACATCCTCTTTTTCAAAAACGAACAGCATCCCTCCATTTTCTTTCAACGCAACTCTGTTCATGAGTCCACGCTCTCTTTCCTGCGACGTGTCGGCGATCTCGGCTGAAAAACAATTATTCTCTATGCAGACGGAAGGCAGTCTGTCTTTTTTTTCGGGTTCCCAAAAAAAATATGAAACAGCAAAGACGCTGAATAAAGCAAGAAATATCAATGACGGTTTTACTTTCTTTTTTTTCATATGTTATGTGTTATTAGGACTTGCGCAATTCAGTTTGTCATCTCGCGCGAAGTCTTGAAGCAAAAGCGGCAAGACAAAGTCGAGAGATCTCTCTTTAAAACTACAAAATGATTATCAAAGCCATTCTCATGTTAGGGCTATTTCTTTATTCTGCTTGCTCGTTCCTCGCTTAGCTCCAGTCGAAATGACAGACAAATGTGTGAATCCTGGTTATATCAATCCCTGCTTAATTATAGCAGATTTTTTCCGCAAAATGGAAATTTACTCAATTATCCACATGATTTATTGACAACATTTTTCGACGTGGTATTATGCAAGTATGATACCGTAATCAATATAGAAATAATCATGCAGTTCAGAAAACAACAATCGACGCTATCGTGCATTAATTCAAGAAAGACGCCCAAGCCGTTGTTTTTTGCCGTGCAATGATAATCGATCGAATCCCTCGCCGAAAACAACGACTGAAGAAGCCGTTTTTTGTTTGTTTAACCTATAATCAAACACTATAAAACACCGAAATAAAATATAAAATTGTCATAGTGAGCTTGTCGAACTATGAACAAACCTGAAAGCACATGTCCCCCTTCGACAAGCTCAGGGTGACAGCGAGGCGAACAGGTTCAGGGTGACAGCATAGACAAGTTTCAATTCAATTAAATACAACCCCATGTTCCAGAATAAACTAAACAACTCAATCAGAATCAATGAATCCCCTATTTTAGGCCGCTATTTCAGTTTGACTTGACGCGATGAGCGCAAGAGGAAAAAGAGCAAGCGGCCGAGAGCCGCTTTTTAAATTCTGCTCTTGTCCTCTTTGCGAAAAAACACGCCCGGAGGACAGGAACTGAAATTCCTGTGATCTTTGACAACTAAATAGAGGTGAGAAAATGGAAAAAGAAATGAAAGAAAGACTGAAGAAAGCGAGGATCATCGATGATCACGTGCACCTCAGCATCCATCCGGAAAGCAGGGCCAAGATCGGATATCTGGAAGACAGCATGCGAAAGAACGGGATCGACCTTGCGATCGCGCTTGCGGCATATTTTCCGAGAAAGACCGGAAGCATATCGAACGAGACCGCGCTTTCCATAACCGAAGATCATGAGAATATCCTGGTCTTCGGAAGCCTGGACGCCGAGCATGACCTTGCTGGCGGCGTCTCGGAACTTGAATCGCTTCTTGAAAGAAAAAAGATCTTCGGGATAAAGCTTTATCCCGGATATCAATATTTCTATCCGAATGAGAAGAAGCTGGATGCTGTCTATGAGCTCGCATCGAAATTCAACGTTCCGGTGATGTTCCATTCGGGGCTTGCATACAGAAGCCCGGGCGGGATCCGATTCTCCAGGCCGATATACATCGATGACGTTGCCGGATCTTTCCAGAGCATGAGGATCGTGATAAGCCACCTGGGAGATCCGAGCATCAGAGAAGCGGCCGCCGTTGCGCACAAGAATCCGAATGTCTATCTGGATTTTTCGGGACTCGTGAGCAACACGACAAAAAATCAGGAAAGGGCCGAGAGGTGGCAGAAGCTAAACGAGGAATATATCGCAAGAACCGTGGCGGATGTTCTGACCGACCTTATGGGAACAGAGAAGATCATATTCGGATCGGACTGGCCCATATCGTCGCACGAAAAATCGCTGGCGCTTGTTTCAAGACTGCAAAAGATGCTCGATCTTGATGACGAAGAAGTTGAGCGGATGCTGTCGAAAAACATGCTGACAGTGCTGGGAATAATATGAACCCAACTCCGCTGCAAGCATCGGAGTATCCGGGTGGGTTTTTTATAAATCATTAATAAAACTAGTTGTCATGCTGAACCTGCCTACCGGACAGGCAGGCTTGTTTCAGCATCTTTAATGTTTTTTTCGAGATCGACACAACAGATCCTGAACCAAGTTCAGGATGACAATATTAATTGATTTACTATTTTCCACACTACTTAGCAGATTCAAATGAAATATGATGAACAAAGGAGGAAAAAATATGAACGAAACACTGAAAGGAAAGAAAATACTGGTAACGGGAGGGTCCACATGGGTCCCGATCGACAATGTCAGGGTGATAACGAATGTCTTTGGAGGAACAACGGGATACAGGATTGCGATCCAGGCAGCAAAGATGGGAGCGGATGTGACACTGCTCCTCGGACCACACAGGATCGAGGACACGACCGTCTTCATCGATGAACCTGTTGAAACTGTTCTCGCAAAAATGCAGAGATATATCCTCGAGCGCGAGAAAATAGCGGCAGCCGGAGGAAGACTGGAGATCGTCCACTATGACTATTTCCAGGAGCTTATGGACCTGATGGAAAAATATGTATCCACCAGGCAATTCCATGCGGTGATCCATTCTTCCGCGGTCGCCGACTATGCGCCGACGAAACAGGACGGAAAAATAAGCTCCGGCCTCAACGAGCTTTCCATCAGAACAACGCCCACCCCGAAGATCATAAGCCACATCAAAGACTGGGATCCGAACGTCTATCTCGTCCAGTTCAAACTGGAAGTGGGACTCTCCGAAGAGGATCTTATCGCCAAGGCTGTGGCCGGCATCATCAAGAACAGAGCGAACCTCGCCGTCGCAAACAACAAGGCGGGAACTTCAACCACGACCGCCGCGGCCTATCTCGTCGAAAAGGACGGGAGCTTCGTGAAGATCGATACGAGAGAGGAAATGTATGAAAAACTGATGTCGGAGATCGGGAAGAACCTCAAAAGGTGATCAATTGGACGGAGATGATTTCTTTATTTGCACAGGATGCAAAAAAATTATCCCAAAAAGGATAACTATTGCATACATTGCGGCAAAAGAAACGCAATAAAGGCAAAAGAGGAGAGTGAATCGGCCGGCGTTTTCAACCAGGAGGAATAAGATGAAGAAAAACATAATACTGGGAGTCACGGGAAGCGTCGCCGCGGTGATGCTTTTCAGGCTCATAGACGAACTTGAAAAGGACGGCTTCAAAGTGAAGCTGGTCGCAACTGGATCCGCGTGGCTCTTCATTTTTTCCGTGCTGATCCGGAAGCCCCAAAAGATCTTCAAGCTCCTGGCTCTTCTTGAAACAGGACTTGGAGAGATCACGGGGGTTTTCTCGAAAGAAAAAGGGAAGGTGCGGCACATTAATCTGGTGAAGTGGGCGGACCTGATGCTTATCGCTCCGGCTTCAGCCAACACGATAAGCAAGATCACGCACGCCATCGCGGATAACTATCTCACGACCATCGCGCTTGCGATGCCGGAGAACAAAAAGATCTTCATTGCGCCTGCGATGAATGTCGAAATGTGGAATAATCCCTTTTTCCGGGAGAATATGGAAAAGCTCCGAAAGGAAAAAATGAGATATTCGGTCATCGAGCCCGCCGCCGGAAAGCTCCAATGCGGAGATGAAGGCATGGGAAAGATGGCCGACATAAGAACGATAGTTGAAAGAGTAAGCAAGGGAAGGGCCTGAACGGTCCTTCCCCAAAATTTCAGAGGAGGCGGAAATGAGAAAAATAAACATAGCTGTATTGTCGGATGTTTCATCGGACAGGATCGCCGGAAAGATCGCAAAGGAGATCAGAAAAGGATCCGCGCTCGGGATAGAAAACGTATTCGAGCTGGAGACAAAAGACAGCGCCTGGGAAAGATCAATGGACACGATCAAGCATAACGACATAGATTTCTTTGTGACCCTGGCATCTCCGGACCGCATCCGCGAGATCAGAAAGATCAAACCGTGCAAGCATATCTTCACGGTCGGCTATTCCGAAACGGACAAGCCGCGTCTGGAGGAGGGGTTTGAAGAAGGATTTAGAACACTGAGAACGCTGAGATATAACATGCTGGCTGTAAAGAATGTATCGGGAGCAATAACGGATTTCCTTATGATCTATCCGGAAAAAACATATGACGTATTTGCGGATGAAAACGAATGGATCAGGAGCCTTGCGGCGAATATGATCAAACGGGAAAATGTCAGGCACGCGCAAAGCATAGAAGAGGAGAACCATATTTCGGTTCCGGATGAGGTGTATGAAAAATTCCATCGGCTCGGAAAGACGCTTTTTGAAAAAGGGCTTCTGCCGGTCGTCGACGGAGGAACCTATGGCAATTTCTCAATGATGTTCGGCGGCAGCATGTACATCACCGGAAGAGGGTCCGACAAAGGAGATCTTCCAAGGGATCATATCGTAAGGATCAACAGCGTTGAAAAGATCGAATTGACGGAAGAGATCGAATTGGACCATCTGCCGAAAGTTTTCGCGAGGATCTTCTATTCGGGAAAGGTCAAACCTTCGATCGATACGGCGATAAACCATGCCCTGCTCGAAGGAACGGAATTCAAGGCGACAGTACATATCCACACGGACAGGATCTTTGCAGATCTTCCCATGACCGGATACAACTATCCCTGCGGAGCGAAAGAAGAGCTCGATGAGATCATGAGCCTTGCAAGGAAGAATCCCGATGCAGACATACTGCAGCAATACAAACACGGCCTGATCATCTTGGGAAACGATTTCGATGACTGCATAAAAAAGATCGAGGATCTGTTCTCCGGCGGGATCTCGGCAAGAAAGATAAATGAAGATGAAAAGAAAGAGAAGGAATTCCTGGAGTGGGAAGAACATTACAAAAAGAACACAAAAGGCAAAAACGCGGATATAGATATCTATGACGCGAAAAACCTGTACGTGATCCAGAAAGGAGAAGCGAAAGTGGGATTTTTGTATATCAGGACAAGAGACGACACGATATATTTCGTCTTCTATTCCCTTGAGGAATTCACAAGAAAAAAACTGGGGCTTGGAGAAAAGGTCATCGACATCGTCTCGAAGATCGCGAGGAGCGAACAGTGCGGAAGGATCGGGATCCTGACGACCAGGGAATGCAACGTCATCCCCTACTATGAGAGAAAAGGATTCAGGATAACCTCCGAAGATGAAGGAGGATCGGTCTGGATGCAAAAGGAGATGCAATGATGGAAGAAAATGGAATAAAAACGAAATACTATCTGATAAAGATCGTAACGACAACAGAAGGAGGATATGATGGAGAATTCGCGGAAATAAAACATCACCGGGAATTTGACGGAACAGCTGACACGATCGAAGAAGCTGAACACTGGGCAGAGCAAGTTTATGTACCTACCGGTTCTAATGTTCCGAGCGTAACTCCTTATGCGATAAAAGGTGAAGAAGTGTATTTCGAAATGAAACAAAAAACAATGCTTGTAGCAAAAGCTGCAGCAGGAGAAACGACTAACACCGCTCATCTGATAAAATTAGCGGAAGAATCAGAAAAGGAGGCAAAAGGAAACAAAAAATAATACCGCCAACACAACGTTTGGCGGTTTTTTCTTTTACTTTTTACCTTCTAGTTTCTGAACCTCCTGATTATGCAATCCTATTTTTTTCAAATTATCTCCGAGATATTCTTGCATCTTTCTGGTACAGTTTACCCAACAGCCGACAGAGTTAATTGCCATTTCCAGAGCGTTTTCGAGCGTGTCGAATTTTTTATACTCTATAACAATAGCGTCATATTCTCTCTTTTCATTCTGTTCAATCGAGAGAATGATAATTTCATCTATTGTTACCAATGTACCCGCATCGATCCGCTGACCTTTCACGATCCTCCTTCCTTCTGCAAACAGTCTTGCATCGACCCTATGCACTTCTCGGAATCTTACGTTTATATACTCGTTGCCGGTTTTTTCCGTTACATACCTGCCTTCTATTATGAAACTAATCGTACTTTGCTTTTCAAACATCTAAATCACCTGTTCTTTAAAAGAACATACTATAATATCATATTATTGTATATTTGTCAACACGATTCCGGGCTCTGTATAAACATACTCTGACATCATAATACAAAGTACCGCCAACACAACGTTTGGCGGTACTTTTTTGCTTTTTTATGGAATATCCGGTTCTATCTGCTGATCGCGCTATTAATGTAATTTATGATGCTCTTTATCGCGTCTATGAAAGTTGAGTTCGAGCCCAAAGCGGGTGTTTCGAGCACTCCGAACCGGCCGATATCAGATCTTGGGAAAACATCGGGAATGTCGGAAATATCAATAGAGCCAAGCGTGACGATCTTCTCAAGTTTTATCTCATCCAGATAATAAGCATCACCAGCTGAAGCGAGACCCGGGAAATAGAACTGGAGCCTTCCGTCAGCCACGTTCGCACTGAAACCTGAAGTTGTAAATTCGGTAGAAAATGTCTGCCAGGAAGTAGTGAGATTTGGAACGTATGTCAGGCCATAATTGGTGTAAGGTGAAATGTGCTTGATAAGATTTATCTTCATATCATGCCCGGTAGAGGAATAGGCGGCAAAAGTCAAACGATATCTGGTATTCGGCTCCAAAGATATGCCGGATTCATACAGCTGCATATTGGTACCAATAGTTGTTAGCGTGGCCTTGGCCCCTTTCGTTCCGGCATAAGCCGGAGTTCCAACAGTGTAAGAACCGGTTCCGTTGGTATAGAAAGTCCAGGGGGAAGTTCCGGATTCGAAACCGGGATTGGTAACAAGATTGACGGCGATCGAAGACGCTAAAGTTGTAAAATTCATATCAGCTGAAGTTGCCAAGTTCCCCGCTGCATCCTTGCTCTTTACTCTATAGTGATAAAGAGTGGATGGGGTCAGATTTGCAAGAGACTGAGAATGAGAAGTTACCAGACTGGTATTCAATGTTGTGGAAGAACCATAGCTCGTAGTAGTACCATATTCCACCTGAGAATCGCTGGTCTCATTGGTCGTCCAGGAGACGGCGGCACCGGAAGAAGTGACGCCTGAAGAAGAGATAGCCGAAATGACAGGAGGGGTGGTGTCAGCCACATTAAAGGTGTAGTTGGCAGAAGCTATTCCGCTCGGTGTCATGCCGGTTTTCCAGGCCCCGGCCTTGAGAGTGGTGGCAGTGGAAACAGCGATGGGGGCAGTGTAGATCGGGGAAGCTTCAGTCGGAGTGGAATTGTCTTTAGTGTAATGAATAGTGGCGCCCGCGGTCGCAGTTGAGATAGTAATGGATTTAGCGGAGGTATAATTTCCGGCGGTGGGGTTGAAAGTTGGAGAAGCAACAGTATCGATCGGAACAACAGCTCCATTCAAGGCAATACTGTGGTTGCCGGAAGGAACGCTGACATTCATCCAGCCGGTGCCGCTGCTGATAACCGCAGCACTGGCGCCATCGATCTTTACGGAATTGATCCCGGGATAATATATTTTTACGCTTCCGGAGGTGGCAGAAGCGATCATTCCCGCTTTGTCTTTCATATAGATAGCGACCGGCACGCTTGATTCAAAACCATATGATCCGTCGCGGAAACTTTTTCCCTGCCGAATGAAATATCCGCCGTTCAGACCTGAGTTATGCCTATACCAGATCGCTGTCCCCTGGAACGATACGCCATTCTGATTTAATACACCAGCACCAGAAGATTCAAGAGCTGTATCAATCACGGAACCACCCATATCTACACTCGCTCCCGAATAACCCGTACCGGTGACACGAGACATCGAAGCTGTGGCATGGGTTGTATCGGAAGGATAAATGACCGTGACAATATTTTTCTTGTTTCCTGAAGTATTATAGGTAGGATAAATGTATTTATTCTGAAATATACCAGCAGAGCCGCTCACACTGCTCCTCATAGGGCTGGACTTAACAATGACAGAACTCGGCGGAGTGCCTAAAAAGATATTTACAGAAACTTTCTGATCTCCTACGCTGACGATATCCTTATTTACACTCCATTTATATTCAGTATTAGCAGAAACCACCGTAGGACTCAAGTCGGAATTAGGATGCCACACAGTATTCACATCCTTACCTGCCGTATTAAACGAAACTTCATCAAATGTGATCCAATATCCGTTTTTGCCGTCCTGGGGGTGGACAAAAACAAAATTTCTTATATGCTTTCCTGCGTTATCCGGATTTGAAACAGCGGGATTTGGGTTAGCAGTGGTATTTGGAGTTCCCGTAAGATTCGCCGCCAAAGCAGTACCGGAATCCCCGCTTGCATAATCCAATTTTCCTCCAGTAAGGGCTTCGGTAATTCCAGCTCCGGCTTTTGACACATGATTTTCACCATTTATCAGGACCGTATTGCCCCATTCTGCAAAACGATAGTACGGATCTTTGGTTTGAAGATACCCTACATTTCTCAAAACAATTTGACCATACGAAGAGAGCGAAAGCGCGTTCATTTCATAGTGGCTATGAAACTCCGAATTTCTCTTTATATTCCACATAGCGCCGGCAAGAGACAGATCAGTTTGATTTCCCTCTGCAAACCATGCGCCGCCATCCGAAAAGACCCTGCTTGTTGGTTTTGCGAGAGCGGGCAGACTATTGCCTCCGCTGAGGACATAGGGCAGCAACAATCCATTGCTGATCGTGCTTCCGGCAGACCATACCGCATATTGAGCGGCCTTAACCGGTTCTCCGGAATTATAAAAGCGATACGCCCTGAACCGTGCCGCACCGTTATAACTGCCAAGAGTAAGCGCCGGATAAGTATCTCCAAAAATATATGCCTGTTTTCTGTTCGGAGTAACAGAGTACCCATAAAGCCATTCATAAAAATTAGACAATTGGTTGCTTGAATAAAAAGTAGTATCTTTTCCAGTGAATTGCAGCACATCGAGAAAAAATCCTTTTGATTCTTTAATATAACTGTCCATTCTTGTGACACCATATGAACTTCCTGCGAGATATACTCCGGATGAGCTCATAGAATAATATAGGTCGGCTTTGTAACGGTTGGCATAAGTCGTAATAGTTGCTGCGTCTGCACCCGTATAAATTGCCCAGATCCCCTTTATGGCATAGGTGTTTTGCCTGTGGGGACTCATATCAAGCCAATTTTTTACCACGCAGTTAGGGCATTTTGTCTGTATAGTTAATATCCTTGCAAGCTTTGTTTCAATTTCTGCAAGGTCAATGCCGGAGACATCATCATGAATAATATCGAGCGCCAAAACAGAATTCAGAAATGCTGTTCCCACGGCAAGATGTTCTATATTAGAAGGGTCGGATATTTCAGCCGTATTAAGAAGGTCATCCCATTTCTTCAATGCAGTAACAATCCTATTTTTATACGTAGTCCTATTTGCCGGGTCAAGAATATATGCGAGCGCTCCTCCACTGACGATATTCCTCATATTTTCACTCTTGGTTCTGACAAGATTATTGCCGACAAGAACGGTCGGCGAGGGATCATAGACTAAGGCACTCTTGGAAATAGCATTCGCTTTCCACCCGCCCCAGGGCGCTTGTGCAGCCTTGGCCTGAAGCGCAGAATAATCACCTTCTTTGACTATCAAAAATGGATGTATGACGGCTTGCGCCTTCAATACCGTGGAATTGAAAATGAACCCGGCAACAATTATCACCAACAGTGTTTTTAAAAAATTTGTTTTGAGCATAAGACTAAATTTTATTTTTTTAATTTTTACTTAAAATAAACCGCCATCATATTCGGTACTGTCCAATGAATTATCTTCAACGGGAGGAGATATCATTTCTTTTTTAACAGTATAGAAGCATTGGTCTTCTAAGACCTCGCATTTGCCGCTATTTTTGTTCTCCAAAACGGCGCGGAGCTCATACGTATACCCGTCGGATCGATAACTATAATATTTATCCGGCTGAGGATCTTTCAATGCCATCTCTATATACCCGTTATTTTCCAATTCCAAAACAAGGGGGTTTTCTTCGACACTGATATTCTGCCATTCGCTGGCAACAAAAGCATACCCGCCAAGCTTAGTATTGCTGGCAAATATTTTTTCACTTAATAAAAGTATATCCCTGACCCGCTGATCGTCTCTTGCATTTTGTTCGAGACTGTCATCAATTATTAACAACAGCGGAGAAGAAGAGGAAAGCCGCAAGGTAGTCGGCCCGGAAAAAATTCTCCAGGACAAATTTCCACTAATGCTAATAATTGAAATGATCAGAACCGCGATAACGCCTTTTTTTATGTCCATAATTTTTTTAATAATTATTAACTCCGGTTAACATTTATATTATACCACATTTCTACAAATTATGAATCATCCGCGTTATTGCCATGAAGATAGCCCTCTCAATTTTTCGCCTCGGATATATTCCACAAGAAATCATAAACGCTTTTCATACTCTGCACGATCCGATCGTGCTTTATGGCGGCAACAAAAGGAGGATTTCCTGAAAAATGGACCATCAGATCATCAATGAACCAGAACGAAGCGGTAAAGTTTATGCCCGCGGGCATTTCTCTTATCTTTATGACCTGATTTTCGGTCTTATGGCCGGCAATACCGGAATATGATCCGAATGGAATAAGCGTGTAGGTCACGATCCCCTTTTTTATCTTTTGGTTGGCCATCGTGTTCTCAATATTTTCGGAATAGATCTTCGTGTAATTTCCCCTATTCGGCGCATCGATCGTATATATAATGCTCTTTTTCCTTGTGGATATCAGCGTTTTTTCAATGAATTGCTTTATCGCTTTCTTCGTATCATAGACCTGGGCATAGGGAAAATTCGATTCCGAGCGATACAGATCCGTCAAAAGACCGTTCAAATTTTTGGCCGCCTCGACCTTGTTTTCAAATGAATCGACGATCGTCTTGGGAGATTCCACCCAATAATAGGTGACTCCCTTATATCTGTTCGTGGTGAGATAATTCTCACTCTTCAGTTTTTCCAGGATGCTTATGGCCGTCGTCCGGGGAATGTCCGCTTTTTTCGCCACCTGCGCAGCTGTCGCTTCCCCAAGCTGGGTGAGAAATATGTAGACCCTTGTTTCGCTATCTTTGAATCCAAGATCTTTCAGAATGTCTTCAATTTTCTTTATCATATGTTTGAAATATTTATTATTCGGATGAATGCTTGAGAGAACAAGCCACGGCTCATCTCTACAGTCACATAATACACCAATTTCTCATTGTTGTCGAATTTTTTCGACAGTGGTTAGCTATATATTGCCTTATTTAAGCCCACATCTCGGCTCCCCTATTGTTTTTTGGCTTTTACCAAGGCGGATATTTGCAGTTTCGCTATACTGCAGATATTGGACATTAACAACTTAATATCGGTCCAAATACAAAAAAGGAGGAAGAAATGACGAAAGACAAAACCAGGGTGAGAACGATCGGATATCACGACATGTTCTCGGTAGGCGCGGGCGGATTGGAAAATCTGACCGTCATTGAAACAAACGGCATGACGCTCGCGATCGAAGCGCCGGCGCACATCACGGCAACACTGCCAAATATAAAAGACATGGGATCAATGAGCGCCATCACAAAAACCGATGCGCTCATCGTGACACACGTTGATGCAGATCATGTGGCAGGGCTAGATTCCCTCATCTGGCACAAAGTCTTCGGAGAACATTCGAAACTTCTCCTGGCCACGCACAAGGAAATAGCCGGCCAGCTGTGGCAAAGGATCCGAACGGCATTCGAGACATCAAGGATCGACATGAGATCGAAAATGAAATTTGAGGATTATGTCGAACTTGTGGAACTGCCACTCGGGAAAACCGCCATAATAGAAAAGCTCGGGATCGGGATCGAAACGTTCCACAGAAGCACCATACATGCGCCATTCCTCTCGATCGCATTCAAGGTTTTGCGCAAAGGAGAGCCGATCCTCGCCTATTCGGGAGACACAAGCTTTGACCCGGAACTGATCGGGTTCCTTGCCAAAAACGGAAAACACCCTATAATCCATGAGACCGGATCCTACAGCATAGGAACCAGGTCGCACACGCATATCGAAGAACTTCTGGCGCAGCCGGAAGAGGTGCAGAAAAGATTGTACATTAATCACATCCCAAAAGCGCTGGAAACAGCAATAAGAGACAGGATAGAAAAAGCGAATTCGCCAATAAGGATCGCAAATGAACTTGAGTGAAGGAGGTATATACAATGAACAGAATGCAGGAAAAATTCGAAGCGGTATTTCCGGGAAGCTTTGACCCGTTCCAGAACGGACACTTTTCAACAGTGATCTCGTTCCTGAAACTGAACCCAAAGGCTTTCCTATATATCGTCATCGGAGTTAACGACGAGAAACTGAACGGACAGACGTTCACCACAGAGGAAAAAATATTCCTGATCCGGCAGACGATACCGAAAAAATATCTGAAGAGGATCAAGATCGTGCCCTATTCAAAGATAATAGCGAATTATCTTTATGAACAGAATATACAGATGTTCGTGAAAGGCGTCAGGGACAGGAAAGACTTTGAATATGAGTCCTGGATAGCGACCGTAAACTCTCTTTTCAGCGGAAGCCCGAAAACGATGCTTATCCCCCAGACCAATCCCGTTCTGACAAACGTTTCTTCAAGCAATTTCAAGAACTTCGTGAAATGGGGACTGAAAGCCACGGACTTCGCTCCCGCTCTCACAAGAGAAGCTCTTGAACTCCGTCTTCGCGGACAGCTCCTTGTCGGAGTTACGGGCGGAATAGGCGCGGGAAAATCCACTTTCGCGAAAAAGATCGAAGATATCTCAAAAGAGAACGGGAACAAGAACAGGACCAGGATCTATCACATAAACCTGGATGATCTCGGAAAGGTCATACACAGCGCCGACAAGACGCCGCGTTTCCTCCAGATCAGAAAGCAGATCGCCAAGAAATTCGGAAGAAAGCTGATGCGCAAGGATACGAGCATAGATACGCACGAGCTCGGAAAGATCGTTTTCTCTTCACCGGAAAAGCTCCAGAAACTGACCGAAATGATGATGGAAGCGATCCTATACCTGCTCAGGAAAAAGCTTGAAGAGCTCGGAAAAGGGATCTTCCTTATCGAGGGAGCCAATCTTGTTGAGCAAGGCCTGACGGATCTTGTGAATGAGAACATCATCCATATCAAAGCAAACCGGAAGGCGCAGGAAGAAAGACTCACAGGAAGAGGCTTGAGCAATGATCAGATAAAAAGAAGGATAGATTTCCAGCTTAACGACAAAGAGAGGGTTTCCATAATCCAAGGAAAACAGAAGAAAGAAAAACATCGCCTGTTCATGAAAGTGAACAGCCTTGGAAAAATAGACGCGGAAGGCATCTACAAGAAACTCCAGAAAGAATACAAGACAAGAAGCGGGATCATCAGATAGATAAAATAACAAAATCCGCCGGATAAAATCCAGCGGTTTTTTTATTAATAAGCATAAAAAGAGAGAGGTTATTCATTTATTTGAAACCTCTCTACATTGGAAAGTATCTGTGCAGGTCCAAGACTGCCAATACTGCAAGATATCCTCCGAGCCAAATCCCGTCAAAGATCCCCCAGCCTCCTATAAGCAACATCTTCATCCTCTGATCGTTCCTATATTTATAAATAAAGAAAAGGTCTGAGTTTATGGTTGAGAGAACTGCGATCATATAGACAAAATATAGCCTATAATAAAGCAAACTGTCTGTCGCCTCTAAGTTGAACGGAACTATCAAAGACAATCCGACTGCCGCTATTACTATGAATAGAGCTATCCCTCCTCCTCCCAGATCGGACACTTTTGTCCTGTTTATCTGAACGGCGGATCCGATGATCACAGACCCGGCTGCAACAAGAAAGCTCAGCTTCGGCAGGACGATCGTCAAAAAATAGCAGGCGACCAGCAGGGGTATTATAAATCCCCCTAAATTTGCGTATATTATTTCCTTTTTTATCCTTGCTATCCTTATATTCACCAGCGAGAGCGGCAAGCTTACAAGAACAATACCGGCAAAAATTAAAGTATTATCTTCGCCTAAATATTTCAATAAGTAGACATGCGCTCCTTCGATAATTACGATAGCAGTCAGCAAAAGAAGAAATTTTGATACTCCTTCCGGTTTTTTGACAAAGACCAATGGTCCTTTTTCATCTTTATCCAATTTAATCCCTCCGGCTTATTTTGTGTTCTGTTATCAAGGAAAGAACCTTAGCGATCCAAGAAACATCCTATATTATCGTGATTGTAGTAATTTGTCAATTGTAAACTGTATGGCATTAATACATTAGATAAAAGACAAATGTCCGATGGCCATAAAAAAAGAAAGGTCGATTCCCTTTCGTTTGATTTATTTTTTTGCTTTTTCGAGAACAGCTTCGTGGGTTTTTCCAATGTCAGTGCCGTGGCAATTCGTGCAATATTTTGCCCTGGACAGATGTATCGCTATAAGATCGCCATTGCTGGGCTTCAAGGAATCCGGAGGCGGAGCATGGCATTGTTCGCAAATGCTATACGAACCCGCACCTTCTCCTTTTTGAACTTTTGGCACCGTTGGCGGGAAACCATGGCATGAATCGCACTGCAAACCGACCGTACCCGATCCTATATGGATATTATGCACCTGGCTGCCGTGGCAAGTTATACAAAGCTTTCCTCCATTCACATGCGGATCCAATGTCGCCGCATTCGTGTGGCACAACTCGCATTTTATGGTTTCAACCTGTGTCTTCGTGGAAACAACAACCGGCGTTTCCGACATTGTTGGAACCGGTGACGCAACTGCTGTTTCTTTTTGAACTTCAGTCTGAGGCTCGCTCTTGTTTCCAAGGCATCCCGCGATCGCCGCTATGGCTATCAGCAGCAAAACAATTCCCATTCTTATATATTTTTTCAAGTTTTCATCTCCTTTATATCCGCCAGCCCTTATGGGCGCGTACTTTCTATAAGCTAAACTATTTTCTCAGGAATGTCAAAGATTGACATGACAAACGAACATGCTATTATGACAAGTTCCAATTCAACGGATTGGATGCTAAAAAAGGAGAGATAGCCATGTATTTTCATGAAAAATACCCGGATGTAAAAGTCGAAGAGATAACGGACGAAACGATGCTTAAAAAATTTATCGCGAACCTCGCACCGAATGTCGACTTGCAAGATAATATGTTAAATGACAGGGTGAACGGCTTGATCCAGCAGATGCGATCTAAAAGCAAACGCCGATTCCTCCTTGCATGGACCGGAGGAAATATCCCAAGAGGCGCCCGGATCCTGGAATACGAGATCGGCTGGACTCAGCATGACCTTGTGACGGCAATCGGAGGTGAGATCATCGGAACATATGACCGCCTCATCGAGAACGGAGGAGAAACCAAAAAAGAACAGGTTATGATCGTCTATTTCGATCCCGACAACGCCTTCTGACGGCAACGATGATGATTTTCATCGTTTTTTTTGTTCAATGCATGCCTTACTCGGCATCTCTTTCAAAGAGATCGCCCGTCTTGACTTTTTACGCCAAATAACATAGATTTGTTATAATAAAGAGGTGAATTATAAAATGAGAATTTCAAGAGTATTGATCGGATCGATCATGATAATTGCAATTTTCTTGCCGCTTGCAAACGTCCGTGCGCAGGACAACCATGAAATATTTCCCACGATCGGAGATTTTGAACAGAAGGCCTATCGCACTCACGATCCGGATGGGATATTTGAAACTGAAATATACGGGAAGCGGGATCAGATCGCGAATGTCCGCATGAAACTTGAAGCTGTCATCGAAATGAAAATGCCGATCCCTGTGATCGAATCGATGTCAGAAGCGGAAATAAAGAATTTCCTGATCTTCGAAACTGATGGCAAATACCGTTCAATTACGACACAGCAAACCGAAAAGATCTATAGCAATTGGACGCCCGCATACAGCGAGGACTCCAGATTAAAGGTTCTCGAAATGATAAGAGGAATAAACCTGGATGGAAATCTGTCCAAAACGGAGATGAAGCTCAAACAAGCTCTGGAAATACAGGAGATCGAAGATCGCGGCAAAGGCATCCATATAATGGAGCTCATGGCGATAAGAAATATGCTGAAAGAAATGGAGAACGAACAGTCTAATGTCCAAAAAATATATCTTAGGGAGCTTAAAACGCAGAATAAGATGAGGGAAAGCGCAGAAAATGAGAGACAAGGGAGATATGTGCTTATGGCCATGATCGCCATGATCCTGATCGTGGGCGGAATCATGGGACTATCGCATCTGAGGAAAAAAATAAATCAAAGACGCAACAAAAAAAATGATTGATGGAGCGAAAGTCTCCTTCTTTTTTTTAGATATCCAAATAAAATACGCTGAAATGATATTCAGCGTTTTTTTCATAGCTTATTTCTGGCAAGCACGATCGGCGTATTGAAAGCCACCGTAAGAAGTCCTATATATAAGAACGTGTTGTCTTTGCTCGCATAGGATAATGCACCCATAAATACCAATATTACAGCTGAAAGAACAACCGCTACGAATAGCTCCGGACTAATTTTTTGATCAAACACGAGATCCCTCCTTTTACTGAAAGATATGTCATATCCGCAGATTTGTCAAAACGAAGACATGCAGATCAAAGCTTAGCCTGCTTCTTTTGAAATCCGTCATATGCATATTTCACCAGCCCCCCGAACGCCCAGAGGAATATGAGAAAAGCGAATAGCGGACCCAAAAACGGAATAAGCATAAGCACTTCCAGGATCAGATAGCCCAGGATAAAATCCATGAGAGGAAAACTGTCCGAGAATTCACGCGGTCTGAGCCTCTTGTTTATCGCAAACCCCAAAACAATAGCTGCTGTGGCTTTTGCAAGAAGTATCGCTGAAATGAACACAAAAACCAGCACCATGGCAAGAGGCATGCCTATGATAGTTATCATCAGAACTACTATCGATACCGGGATCAATATCAACGCCAGAATTCCGGCTGCGATCATTTTCCAAGACCCCTTTTCGACAAGCGATCCGAAAATTTCTCTCGCCCCCCTTGGGAACAACTTATAAAAAACATATGCCAGAAGCAGGAATCCGAAAAATCCGATGATTCCCGAGGCCAGGAAGGCGCCGGAAGAACCGTTTCTATAGTTTTTTACCGGAATGTTTTTTCTGATGATCTCTCCGGCAACAAGGTTATTATCTATATTTAAATTTTTGCTGCCATCGCTGTAGTATGTCAGATTCCCTTCTATTTTCGCACCGGGTCTGGCAGTAATGTCTTCAGCCATGATCTCGGCGTTTCCCTTCACAACTCCTTTCAGGATCACGGATCCCCCTGCAACCTTCAAATTCTTCCCGATATTTCCCCTTATCTCCACCATGCCTCCGGCCAAATAAACATTACCCGAAACATTGCTATTCTCCCCCAGCGACAGATTTCCTCCGGCCGCTGTCACATTCTTACCGACGTTCCCTTCGATAAAAACATTTCCTCCCGCAGCTCTTATGTTTCCGTCATTTTGTCCGCTCACTCTCAGATTGCCTCCGGCAGCAAGGATATCGCCGGAAGACCTTCCCGAAAAATCCACCACGCCTCCGGCCAAGATCACATCGCCATTGACCGTTCCCCCGACGTCAACGGATTCCGACGCCGCAATAAAATCATCATCGATCACCCTGTCTTTTGCAAGATATCCCCTCTCGTCCGCAGCAATGGCGAGTGCCGCCAGAGAAAATACAAAAAAAACAGCCAGCAGAAAATATGATGCCAGTTTTTTGCTTTTCATATATTTAAGGTTAGTTATTAACCTGCTTTAAATTTAACTCTATCTGGAAATTAAGCAAATTAATTTTCCACAGGATATACTGAATCTAATTACGCCTTACTGTCTCCGGGACGGGAGGGCGGAAAAGTCGTGTTCACTTTTTTTCGGGCTCCATGCTTTTTTTCTGAAATAGAAATAATATAGGCATATCATCAGGATATAATCTGCCGCAAGGAGCCATGGCGTCCTCCAGGAAAGCCCGTTGAATTTCCAGTCTGAAAGAGGGAAAAGAAACGGGGTTGCAAAGAATCCGATGGCATGTGTCGGGATATCAATGAGGATATGCAAAGCCCATCCGCCGATCTCCAGGGGGAATTCCCGATATCTTGAGGATAGATTGAAATGCTTGTTCACTGATATAAAGATCCATAGAATAACCGCTACCGACAAAAAAACAACCAGGCTATGCGCAATGCTATATAAAAGTGAAATGAGCTGAAAAACGTCAGCGGCAAACGCCGATTCCGATCCCATTTTCCCGGGCGTTAGCAGGTCTGAAAATGATGTCTTTCCGGCCATTGCCCCAAAGATCAATATGAATACCGGAATAACGAACGCAAACAGGTCGGGGAACATTCCCCAGAAAACAGTTCTTGAGATCCTCAGCGGGATCTTTCTTTTTCTTTTGAATTGCATGGCGATCATTGCCGTCCAGAATCCATGCGAGACGAGATCCATAATGATATCTTATGCTTATGCTTTCATTTTATGTCTTTTTTTGCCATATGTCACACAGAGCAGAAAAATACCCGCTAAGATCAGCGGGTATTCCTATTATAATAGCGGATCTTGCCGGAATCATCCGCCATTGGATCCGCCCATGAGAACTTCTTTGATCTCCTCGAAATCTATGCTTGATATATTACATGTTTTTCTGGATTCGTCCAGCACGTCATCCAGCTCATATTTTGCGATCTGTTTTTTCCCAGCCGCCGCCTTTTCAAATGCTTGTGAAAAGAACTTGATCTTGGAATAATCAATGTGGATATTACCTTCTTCCTTTGCGGCCCGCAACCCCTTTTCGACTTGGTCCGGTCTGATGGAGCTTCCGCTGAATACATTGTTAGTCATTTTTTTTCGCTAAAATATTAATCGATATCGAAATCTTTGTCTGTCAAAACATTTTCAATTTCCCTTAACTCGCTATCTAAAAGTTTGTCGGATTTATCCCGAAAGAGCTCTTTGAATAAATACTCCACCTCTTTTTCGGTTATCTGCGTTCCGACTCTGTTTTTGAATTGCTCTATTTTCTCCTCAAGCGCTTCTATAAAATATGGTATCTTAAATGATGGAACATTATGCAATTTTCCTTCATACTTCGCATTTTCCAGCGCTTTTTTTATGTTATCCACTTTAATACGGCCGTTGGAATCATATAATTTGTTCATATTTTTTTCTTAGCTATTTCAAATGACATATGCTGAAAATCACAGAATCGCTCTCGGGAAACAGCGATTTTCCCGAAAAACTCCAAATAACCTGCTAAGTGTTAGTATCCTGATCTATCATTACCTCTCTTATCTTTTCTATCTGATCGTCGGTTATCTTGTCTTTTTTATTAAGTTTCATGCGATTTATAATTTTCTCAACGTCGTGAGCACTATATTGTGATCCTATGCCTTGAACTTTGTGCTTCGTCTCTTCAAATTCTTCCACAAACCTTCTTCTTGTTGATGAGTCAACTCCGCTAAGATTGCCTCTCAATTTGGCATGTCTCAGAGTGTCATTTACAAGATCCGGTTTGATGTGCCCACTGGCACCATTTGATGTGTAAAGATGATTCGACATATGTTTATTTTAAGCCATTTATGCTTTAATTATAGCATATTCTAGACCAATTAGCAAGAGAAAATTTCAATCACAAACATGCATTTATCGAAGCTCACCCTAAAGCTTAGTTTTAGGATTTTCCTAAAACTAAGCTTTAGGGTGTTGACTCTCCCAACTTCCATATAGTTTTTTCCCGGCCTCAAATTCCTTCAGCTTCTTTCTGTCCCGGCTTGCAAGCTCAGCAGGTTTTTCTTTTGAAAATGGCGTGCCCGAAAGGGGCATGAACGCATGTCCATGGATCGTTGCACCCATAGCTATCAGACCATCCATCAGGCGGAAAGTTTTATCCGTGTCTTTCCCATTTTCCCCCGGAAGGCCGAATATAAGATCGACGTTCACGTTGAATCCGTTTTCGATTGCGAGTTTCGCGGCATTTCTTATATCTTCAACTGTGTGCCCTCTTCTTATATGATCCAGGATCTTCTGGCTTCCGGACTGCGCGCCGATTATCAGATTGCTGTTATTGCAGTATTTTCTCAACAGCACCAGTGCTTCTTTTGTAACCTGCTCCGGACGGACCTCGGACGGAAAGGAACCGAAAAATATCCTGGAATCCTCCCCCAGGACATTCTTCACGGTTTTCAAAAGACCTTCAATGGCTTTCAAATTTACAGCCTTACCGTCCGGAGAGCCATAAGAGAAAGCGTTCGGAGTCACGAACCTTATGTCCTTCATTCCATTGGACTTTATTTTTTCTGCATATTTTTTCACCTCCGCAATATTCCTATGGCGCGGCACTTTTCCAAAAAGATATGATGTCTGGCAATATCTGCAGCCCCATGGACAGCCTCGCGTAATTTCCAATGGTCCGATCATTCTGTGTTTTTTTGAAAATGACGAATAATCGCTCAGATCGACAGGAACTTGTTTTCCGGTATAAATGAATTTTCTTTCTTTAAGGAATCCGATACCTTTTACTTTTGAAACATCGCCATCGTCCATAATGCATTTTACAAGATCACAAACCGTCTTTTCTCCTTCTCCGATGATCACGTGATCGAATCCGGCCCGAAGCGTTGCGACCGGATCACCGCTCGGATGCGGACCGCCCGCGACCAGGATAATATTTTCCGGTACTTCTTTCTTCATACTCTTTACACTTTCGAGAATTTTATCGGAGGAAAATGAAGCGAATGACCACATGAAAATGACCTTTTCATATTTTTCTGCCAGTTTTGAAAGTTCGGAATTACACTCCACTTGATCCGAATCCAGAAAATATAGAGGTATGTCTTCGGTTTCTTTTTCCTTTTCCAGCGCGCAAATGATCGCGATAAAACTATTCTTGTTAAGCTTGTTCATATTCAGCGCGATCACGAGTTTTCCCGGTTTTGCCATAATTCAAACATTAAATTATCAAGTGAATTTTATCACAACCATAAAGATTAACAAACCCATATGTGAAAGCCCAACTAAATATGCCTGCCGGAAGATCCGGAGGCATATCGTAATTCTTTACTTTGTTCCAAGACACCGATTTACTTACGCGCCTTCCTTTTCCGACGCAAAAAATGCGTGACTCCTCCGGCTGCAAGCGCAACAACCGATACATATGCATAATATTCCCATTTAGGGATCGATTTTACAGGGTCACTTTCCAAGATGGAAATAGATACGGGAACCTTGACCCCGGCATTCGTCTCAAACTTCGTTTCAGCCAATGACCGCGCCACAACCGAAAGATTTGTCTTCAGTATCCCCGAAGTCTTTTGATCGCCGGCAGCTCTGATTGTAATAACCACTTTTTTTTCCTCTCCGGCCTCAAGCGTAAAGCTCGCAGGATTCGCCTTGATAATATCCGAAAAATCATCCGCATATATCTTGAAAAGCTGCACATCGCTTGTGGGGTTCGTGACGGTTATTTCTCTGGATATCGGCTCATTCGTCTTTGCCGTTATTTCCAGCTTGGACGGATCGACCTTTATCCCGGACGCGCCGGCAAACGACGCTACCGATAAAAGTAAGAAAAGTATGACGATTTTATATACAGAGCGCATAAATTTATTTAACTGAAATTATTTTGCCATAGCCCAAATGATCATTTGCCCGGACCTTGCTCCCTCCTCGTCATAATCCGCAGGAATAGAAATACCGGCATCAACGCTTTGCTCGCTATTTCTTGCTATTTCCGATCCGAAATCATCCCATGGTTCATTGTCCAGTTTCAGATTTTGAGTGAATACCGGATCTCCGCTGACAACGGATTCAACATATATGTCAGAGGTGCCATTATTGATGATCTTGAAGTTTTTCAGGGCGGACGCTCCGGGCGCAAGCGTCCCGAAATCCAAAGAGTTTGTGGAAACTACAAAAGAAACGGAACTTTCAGGAGGTTTTTGACCCGACTTTTCGATATTTACGTTCAGACCCACAACGGAATCTGACGGTTCTCCGACCTGCAGCGATTGTGTTTCGCTTCTGATATAGCCCGGTTTTTCTGCCAGTACTTTATAGAATCCGTCAGTGGGGGCTATCGTCGTTTCGCCGTTAATGTCAGTATTCGCCGTGTTCACACCATAATGAACGATCGCTCCCGAGAGGCGCGTCCATGAACTGCCATCGAATGACTCAACGATCACCGTAGCGGACTGCCCGCTGCCGACCTTCCCCGAAGACAGGCTCATTCTCTCGGGAATCAATCCAAAATCGCCGAAATACCAAAGCACCGAATCATTTGTCTCTAATTTGTAGTCAGAGGCTCCGACGCTCGGCGCGATGTTGTTCACCAGATACATCCATCCGGTATTTCCGGAAGCAATTTCGTTATTGATCCGGTCCAGATACGGCCCGAAACTTGTGTCCGTTATGTGATATGAATATCCGCAAAGATCTTTGGCATTTTTGACAACGTCGAGCGCCGTTATGGCCCCTATTTCTCCCGAGCAGATGCCGGCCGCTCCTCCTTCGATCCGAAAAGAATATTTTTTATCGGATCCGGCAACGATGCGGACAGGAAGATATTCGCCTTGCAAAGCAATGACAGCATAGGCGGTCGTAGTTGCCGAAAAACCGTCTTCACTTGAATTGGATTGGAATTTGAAATAGCCTTGATCGCTCTCGTTCGACTCGAGATATGCGACGGGTGTATTGCCGGACTTGCTCCAGCCCGAGGGATCTATGCCCAGCGCGTTGATCGTCCAGATCACCCATGCGGTGGACGATGAATCCGAAGCAGTGCCGGGAACATAGGGAAAACCGCCGTCACTATTCTGGGAATTTTGTAAATATACCAGACCGGCTTGGACATGAGAATCTCCGCTTTCTATTCCGGAAGCCAGAAGCGCAAGGATCGCCGAGGACGTCATATTCGTATCGGATCCTGACGCAACAGTAAAACCCCACCCTCCATCACTGTTTTGATGCCCGAGAATGAAACTTTTGGCATCAGATATGATCGTTCCGCTCAATGGCTCGCCAGCAGATACGAGCGCCAATATGCCAAATATATCATCGTTTATGGTGGAAGCGTCTCCGATCTGACCGTTGTTATGATAACTTTTCAGAGCGGCGACATAGTCGGTCGAACCGAATGTCCGGGGATCTTGTCCGAAAGAAGTTATAGCCAGAATTGGCGCTTCATAATCGATGGCGCTATCGCCATTCACAGACGCCAAAAATTCCGTTGATGAAGGCGTCTCCTCCAAAGCCACCAGAGCCATCACGCTCCATGGACTATCATTGTGCGATTCCAGATAGGCCTGTGCGCTATTCTTGTTATAGTCCGCCCTTACCCCCGCAAACGGCAGAATTGTGGAAACAATTGTCATGGCTGCCAGCCATTTTTTGATTTTCATGCTTTTTTTCCTTTTTCAATAAGAACGGCCTTCTGTATAAAAAGCGGCAGCTTTATCCTCTATAGAATAAAAACAAAGCCCCTCTTTAGCTCGAAGAGAGATCCTCATTGATCGTTAAGATAATTAGTTAGCATTCTGACTCGCTTTGTCCTGAAAACAAAGATTACAGTTGCGGCACAGTGCCGGAATTTCCCGAAACAAACCGGGATCACCGGACTTCCCTAACCGACCCGCCAAAAATCTTTCGACGGAAATTATCGGTAAATTAATTTTAAAAAGTCTTTCTCTGGTTCCTGAATAATCTTAATTCCTGAATGCTTTTTTGTCAAACTTTTTTGTCAAACTGTTGCGGCATGATCAGGCTGAACATTGACAAATACGCGAGCTTATGCTAGTATATCCGGTTCTGTCGGAGATAGTTACAAACTATGAATAGAACCGACGGAGGAGGAAAATATGATATTAGAAACTTTGTTCTGGCTCGTTGCAGCCACGGCGATATTGGGCATAATAATCTTTCTGGCTGAAATATTTAAGGATGAGAAATCAAGGAACGGTCTTGTTGTCGGCATGGCGATCCTGTCAATCGTATTTGCGGGAGTTGCCCTGCTCTTAATTACGGGAACCAGCGATGATATTGATATCAATTATGGCCTGGATAAAAACCAGATCTATTACCTCAATGCCACAGCGCAAGATCCGGCCAACCCGCAAACAATAAATCTGATCGTATTCAAAACAGATACGATAACGGGAGAGATCGCAAAACCTGCCATTATCATGCCAATACAAAAAAGCGAGATCGCACAGGGCGTTGAACCGGGAAAGTATATTTTTAGAAACGCGCAAGGCCAGATAGAGATCTGGACGCAGCCGATCAAAACTTAGGGAAAACAATGCCCTATTTTTTTTATTTCCTCAATTATTCCGTCATTGCGAGCGACTGCAAGGAGCGAAGCAATCGCGGGATTAATACGGCAACCAATGTAATAAATAGCATAATTTGCTTGGGCTTGGAACTGCCGCGCCGCCACTAAAAGCTCCTCGCAATAACATTTTTTCCATAGAAAAGACCGGCTCGTGTTCGAACGGGTCTATATTTTTTTAGATTATTTTTGTTTTATTCTTCCGGAATTGGCTCAGGAATATTCGCCGGCGTTTCCATGAAGCGATCGAAAGCACTTTGTACCATGAGAACAAGAGGCTTTGTCATTGCAGTAGTCGCAAGGGCCATCATGATCATTGCCGAGAAGGCGACGGAGGATATTATTCCTCCCGCAAGTACTATGTTGAGTACAATAACTTCCATAAGTCCTTTGCAATTCATCAGACCGCCGAGCATCATGGAATCTTTCCAGGTGTTGTTCGCAACCGCTCTTGCAGGAAGAGTCGTTCCCGCGATCTTTCCCACTGTTGAAACTATGGTCATAACGCCGAATAGCATCCAAACTTCCGTTGATCCTATGTCGAACTGGGTCTTGAGACCTGTCAGCATGAAGAAAAATGGAAGCAGAACCTCCGAGACGACCGCGTCTATTCTTTCATGAATAGCTGTTGTGATCTTCTTCGGGATCACAAGTCCATAGAGCAATGCTCCCAAAAGATAATGGACTCCTATGACCTGAGTAATAAGCGCTGAAACGAATAATGGACAAATGATCCATATCATCTGCTCGTTCGGCACCGTTGCTTTCCCGCTCTTCTCATCAATTTTAAGCAGTTTCCCTCCTTCAACCATACGGTTAAGCAGGGGCTTCACTATTTTGAAAAGAAAGGCAGCAAAGGCTATTGTCAGAACAAGGATTGCGGCCACGCTTGAAAAGCTGGCATTCGGCTTCGATACTGTCACCAATATGGCGACCAGGATCCAAAGAACGAAATCGTTCACAGACGCAAAACCCAAAGAATCTTTTCCAACAGGCGAATGAAGAAGTTTCAGATCAAACAGGGTCTTGAACAGCACTGGAAGCGCTGTCACACCGCAAGCGATTCCCATGGCCAGGGCAAATGTCCAGACATTCGCATTAGGTCCTGCGAAAACGGGATATTTCCCAAAGATCCACAGGCTCACCGCAAAGGCGAGCACGAAAGGAACCAAAATGCTTGATAGACTCACGGCGATGAATGCTTTTCCTTTTCCCTTGAAATGCTTGGCATCAAGTTCCATCCCGACCATGAGTCCCAGGAAAACAACAGCCATCAGGCTCACCAGTTCCATTCCCGGAAGAGACTCTTTCGGGAAAAGACCATTGAACACGACAGGGTTGATCTTTCCCAGGATCGAAGGGCCAAGGGCGACGCCTACCAATATTTCCACGACCACAAGGGGCAAGATCCTGTTCACCCATTTCATTTTCCACACTAAGCATGGGATGCTCACAAGAATGGCTATTTGCAAAAGCATTCTTGCGGCAGAATCGAATTCAAATGCTACACTCATTTTACACTTCCTGTAATTCCCGATCTATTTTTCAATTTACATTCCTCTTTGTTTTTGTTCATATTTCTCTCCTCTTTTCTCTTTCTATCTTTCCTCTTTTTTTCTAGCTAATCGCTAAACAAGGCATTTTGTATAAATGCCCCGAGGAAAAGATCCATGCCCATAGATCTTCTCCTTCGGACATCTATACTTGCCGGATGCATGCGATCAGGAAAAGTTTGCAGAAGCGCAAGGTTTTATATTATTTCGTATGCGGCGGCGAGCGGACATTTTATCCACCAAAAGAACCGATGGTTTTGTCAGCGCAGTCGTCGCTATGGCCATAAACACCATTCCGGAAAATGCGATCGGACTGATGACGCCGGCCTGAAGCATCATAGAAAGCACCACGATCTCCATAAGGCCATTGCACTGCATGAACCCTCCGAGAGTCAGAGCATCCTTCCAGCTGCAACCGTATCTTCTCGCAGGAAGAGCCGTTCCAAATATTTTCCCGCTCGAGGATATGACGGTCATGATCGCAAATAGGATCCATACCTCCGCCGCACCCGCATCGAATTGGGTCTTAAGTCCCGTAATAATGAAAAAGAACGGAAGAAGGACCACAGAGATCACAGTATCAATTTTGTGATGTATGGAATCTGCCATCTCTTTCGGGATGATCGCGCCAAAGGCAAACGCCCCCATAACATAATGAATTCCGATAAGATCGGTTATAAGAGAAGACAGGAGCAGGAAACACGAAAGAAGCACCATTTGCCCGTTATCCGGTTCATTGGTCAGCATTCCGCGCTTCAAAAGTCCACATAAAAAGGGCCTCACAACCAGCGCAAGTGCTGCGATATAAACACCGGCCAGAAGAATGGTCCGGGCCACACTCGCAATATCCATATTTCCTTGCACTAAAGTCAGAAGAATGGAAACAAGGATCCAAAGAGCGCCATCATTTACAGTTGCATATCCCAAAGCGGTTTTTCCGATCGGATCCTGCACTAATTTCATATCGATTAGTATCGCGCCAAGGACCGGAAGAGCTGTAATGCCGGCAGCAATGCCCAAGGCCAACGCAAAAGTCGTCGGCGTTCCATGCGTACCGATGAAAACAGGATAGTTCCTTGCGATCAAAAGTCCGACCAGCGTTGCCGCAACAAAAGGCACGAATATGCTGGAAAGGCTCACCACGGCAAACGACTTTCCCTTTCCCCTGATCTCGTTCAGATCCAAATGCATTCCGGTCATGAATACGAAAAAAATGATCGCGATCCAGGCAAGCCCGTTGATGATATCCAGAGAACTTGCAGGAAACAGGGTCTCGAACATCGACGGGAATAGTTTTCCCAAGACCGAAGGTCCGAGCAAAATACCGAACAGAATTTGGATTACCACCAGGGGCATATACTTTTTTATCTTATTCATGCGCCAGATGGCATAAGGCAGTCCGATCAGAATGATCGACTGGGTAATAAACAGAGATTCCGCATGCAATTTCATATTTTTTCTTTCTGATGCAATGATCCAATACATCCTGTATCCTGAAGCATCAATCTATCATGCTCCTCAATGCAGATTCACATAGATCAGCTATCCAGAATACACCGATACCGCGAAGATTGCTTTTTTAAAGTTAATTAAATGGTTTTTTATAACTCTATACAAAATGGTAATTTTTTAAACCAATATTAATCATATTTTTTAAAAAAAGATCCGTCAATGGTCCCGGTTTGAAAGTATATTTACATTTGTTTGAAGTGTGATATAATAATAAATTTGCTCCTTGCCAATTTTTTGAAAAATATCCATGATCCAAGCAAAAAGACTTTTTTTCGTTGACAGATCTTTTAAAGTGTATAATATTGTCTAAAGGAGATGAAATCTTGGATGATAAAACCAAAAAAATAAACAAGTCGGCGCAGCGTGCGGAATTTATGTTATTCTCCCTGACATTAAAAATAAAAAAGTTGGCGAAGCGTGCGGAATTTATGTTATTCTCCCTGACATTTTTTATAATTGTCGCCCTTGCGGCCACTTCTTCAGACAAAATGGATGGCTATGCATTTCTGGCCGAAAGCTTCGTGCTGACATTTGTTTTCACAGGACTGACGGGGCCGGAATATCTGTATAAAATGCCGGCCATTACAGCCTTAGCCATAGTCATAGGTACGGCTATAGCTCATCAGCTGACGATGATCACTTTCGGTGCGATAATCATAGGAGCCATCTTAAGTATCGTCTTCATGCTGATAGCTATGAAGTTGAATTCCTACAGACAAGACATTATAAAACGGACATAACAATGTCCATTTTTTTTATTACTCAGAACGTCTAAAAACTGTCATGCTGAAGGAAGCGATCCCGATACTGCATCGGGAGAGCGACCGATGGCATCCCGCAATATTAGCTAAAAACGGGATTCTATCTCCGCCGACTGGCGGATCCGGAATGACAAAATACAATTTTGTGGAGTTCTCGGACAGCCTGGGCCTATTTTTTTGTTTTCATTCTTCCCCAGTCTATCAAGACAACTAATGCCGCCAGCATAAATCCATAATAATAGAAAGGCATTCCATCTTTTTTCCTTCCCTTGTTTTGCAGAGAAACAACATCCCTAACTGCGTTCTCTGACGATGAAACGCCCGAAGTTTTTCCGATCTTCACATCATTCTGGAACCTCGGCAAAACGCGATATCCCAAAGATGTCCTGCTCACGATCCCCGTAACATTCACCATGTCCCCCGCTTTCGGATCCGGTTTCATTATATTTGTTTCAGATTTAAGATAAACTTTCGCGTCGCCGCTGCCGTCATCGACATAAAAAATATTTCCATCGACCGTGCCGACAGATCCTTCGATCAAAATCAGATATCCCTCATATTTTTCCCCGACCTCTCCAGTTGATATCATTTTCGGATCGAGCAGATTATCATGGCTTATGATCTTTATATAGTCCGGGCTTTCCACAAGCAGCCTCTTCTCCCCGCCCACTTCGGACATTCTTCCGAAAAGCTCAACCTTGTCTCCCAGCTTTATACCTCCGAATATTTTGCTATAGCTGAAAATCTGTATTCCACTTCCGGAAATATAGAACAGGTTATCCTGAAATGTTCCGGGAGGAACAGAAACTGTTCCCGAGATCTTCACATTGCTGAATCTCGGAAGCTTTCTGGCGCTTTCAATGTCAATTTCGATGAACTCCACTGCTCCGGCTTCCGGAGGATATTCAGTTTCATCTATCGGAGCCGGGACATCATCTTCTTTTGCGGCATAATCCTCCTCGGACGCTTCCTCCGCCCTTTTTCCGACTGGACGGATTTCTCCATCCAAAATATTTTCTTTCCCCGGTGACGGTTTCGAACTCCAATCCCACTGCCCGCTGTCAAAGAGGACATAAGAAAAACCTTCCTTGGGTTTTTTGTAACTTATGCTGTCCACAACGGTTCCATCCGGCCAAATAATACTGACCTCATCTTCAGTATTGTTCAGGATCACATTTGTTTCCTCTTTTGAAAATACCATGTATTCATGCGATTTGATCCTTCTGCTCTCTTTGATAATATAAGGCATGCTTCCCTTTCCGCGGATATCATCAACCATCCAGCCAGCAAGATCCACTTCTTTGTCCGAGTCGTTATATATCTCAATCCATTCATAGTTCAATTTGTTGTCCGATCCTTCGGGATTCGGAAGCATCTCAGTTATGATGATGCCGTCCGAATAGTCATAGCCGGTTATTTCTTCCGAAGCGTCTACCTCTTTGACACTGCCCGCACTAATCTTTTTTGCCGCCGACGTTTTTTCCTGTTCCGCTTCTATTATATTTTTTGCTCCCGGAGTCGGCTTTTGCGTCCATACCCAATGTCCATCGCCATCAAGCGCATAAGCAACATCCTCTCCTGCTGCATCGCTGATGGGAGTTCCGTCCCGAATCTCTCCTTTTTCATTTCTTAAAATGATCCCATCGCCGGGATTGTTCAGAACGATCCTGGTCTCGCTGCTATAAAACGCCCTGTATTCTCCCGGCTTCAAAATAGCGTTTTCGGGAATTGAATAGGATCCGGTCTTCCCCATCTTATCCTCCACTGTCCATCCGCCTATGTTTTCGTCCCCGGAACCGGCATTATATATTTCTATGAATTCACTATCATTGTCGCTATCTTCCGGGTTCGGGAGAAATTCGGTGATGACAATCTTAGTGATGTAGCTTTGAGCAGAAGAACCGGAAGATGATGATGACGTCGTTCCGCTTCCCGAAATACTGCCTCCAGTGCCGCTTCCCTGATTCATACTCTCCTGGTTTTGGCCGCCGGTTTGGCTTTCCTGTCCGACGGTTTCCTCATTAACAGGATCTTGCGGCAATGACTTCGTATTCTTCGGAATCGGCTCGTTCTTTAAGATAAAATCGTTCTTATTGTTGCCGGTATCCTGCATAACACCTCCCGCGATCCTCCTCTCCAGGCCCTGACCGTCTTGCGGATTGTCCTGAAAAACCTCTCCCTCAAATTCCACAGACGCTCCCCATCCGGCTTTGTCCACAAGATTCCCGTTTTGGTCATAGAGCGACAAAGCATTATCCTTCGCAAGATAGTTGTTCGTCGTGTATTCCGCATCTTTTTCAACTGCCCCTTTATAACAGGCTTCTGTTTTCGTTTCTCCGCAATTGGCTCTCGGAACAATTAAAAAATACCCTGATGCGGGTATTATGCCTTCCATATTTGTCACAATATTCTCAATGCTTCCGGTTTTCGCGGTCTTTTTCAAGTCCCATCCCTTCAGGTCTATGCCGGCGCCGGTGGGATTATATAATTCTATAAATTCATCGCTGGCGTTCTCTCCCGATATCCGGATCTCGCTTATCAATATATTATTGGCATTTTCACCATGAGTATTCTCCGGAATGCCTTCAATGACGGTTCCAAATATAAATAATAATACAAAGATAGTCTGCTTTTTCCTCGTGAAAAACTTCATCGCTTTAATTAATAAATTTTATTTTCTAATAAAAACAACCGAAGGCCTGGCCTTATCTGAATAAAGCCAGACCCTCCTGAATGTTCCTGATAGATTTTCCAATGTTTAATTTCCGCCTCCTCTTTTTCAACAGCATCTCGCATTTCCACTTTACAGACCTTTGACTTTAGAGACTTTCGACTATCAACCCTACATCCCTATGTTCTTCACCCATCCGAAGGTGCTCTCAAAGTTCTGGATGATGATCTGGACGACGGATTTCTTCTTCTCGGGGATGAGGATGGTGAAGTCGTTGCTGGTGGCGATGTTCTCTGCTCTGTCCAGGCTCTGAACCCTGAACCTGTAGACGGTGGAAGGTTTGAAGCTGGTTATGACCACGATGTGGTTGGTGGTGTAGTTCTTGTCCTGATTGGTGGAATTGGGGAGGTCTTTCTTGTCGGTTATCCCCTCTTCCCAGAATACCTGGGAGGTGGATGGTTCATCTGTCTTCCAGGAGATGATGGTCTGGACCAGGTCAGATT
>JBAZUT010000013.1 GCA_041661265.1 Candidatus Paceibacterota bacterium
TTTGGATCTCTTGTGCCAGGTCTCCCTGCTTCTCTTCTTCCGTCTTCTGTTCTTCGGGGGTGAGATCCTCTATGGCCAGGGTCTTGAAAGTGAGGTTGTCGCTCTGGGCGAGATTGCCGGAGGAATCGGCTGTAGCTACCTTGTAATTATACGTACTATCGGCGACCAAACCTAACAGATTTACTTTGTGAGATTTGACGTTATCTTCATAAGAGCCATCAATTTTCCCATATTCAATATTTTCCCCATATTTGACCAGTGAATAACCGTTCTCATTAGTTTCCCAAGTTACTATCGCTGAGGTCGCAGTAACATCTGTAATTTTGATGCCGGATATGATAGGGGGGTTGGTGTCCAGGGTAATACTGGATCCTCCTCCGCAGGAGACAGTGGGACAGGCTGCGGCTGCGGCCTGAGTGGTGAAGGAATATCCCGAAGCTCCTCCCGCATCCACAGCTTCATTTCCGTTGGAATCGGATGAGCGGACGCGGAAATAGTATAGCGTAGCGGGGGTCAGTCCCTTAAGGACTATGGAATGGGATGTGACGCTGTCAGTGGGATTGCCTCCGCTTCCGGAATATGTTCCGAGGATTGTTCCGTGATCGGCAAGAGAATTGGAATTCTCGTTGGTGGTCCAGGTGATAGTGGCGGTGGTATCGGTCGTGCTTGCTGCAGCGACATTCGATATGACAGGCTTGATGGTGTCCCCTCCAGTAGAAGTGGTGAAAGCGTGTCCCGCTCCCGAATTGCTGTCAGTGGTAAGATTCCCGGAACCGTCCCTGGATTTAAGGCGCAACTTATAGGAGGTGTTGGGAGCAAGATTGGTCAGAGTTACCGAATGGTTCGTGGCAAGGGAAGCCGATCCTTTCTCGGTAGTAAACGAAGTATCGAGGCTGTAGCCGACTATGGAATCGGAAAGTTCATTGGTGGTCCAGGTTATAGTGGCGCCGTTCGCGGTCACTCCCGTAACGTCAGAGCCGGAGTTGAAAGTGATGATCGGCGGAGTGGTGTCTCCGGGATCGAGCCCCGGGGAGGTGGTGAAGGTGTGGCCCGAGCCGGAGTTATCGCTAAATCCCAGGTTCCCGTTGGAATCGATGGACTTCACTCTGTAATAGTAGATGGTGCTCGGAGCCAGTCCGGTAAGGGTGACGCTGTGAGAAGTGCCTGCATCCGCGCTATTGCCCTGGGTGGTGCCATAGGAGGTATTCAAACCGAAGTCCACGAGAGAGTTGGAAACCTCGTCTGTGGTCCAGGTAATGGCGGCGCTGGAATATGAAAGCGATCCGGAATTGACCAGAGTTATCACGGGAGGGGTTGAGTCTGCTCCGGATAGGGTCGTGAAAGTATAGCCTACGCCCGCATTATCATCGGTAGTCTCGTTCCCGGCCGTATCGGCTGATCTTATCTGGATATAGTATGCAGTATCAGTTTCAAGTCCTGAAAGTATTACGGAATGGGCTATGGCGCTATCCTGGTATTTCCCCTGAGTAGAAGTGAACACTCCCGAAGTTTTGGAATAGTCTATGAGAGAATTGGTATTTTCATCCGTGGTCCAGTTCACGGTGGCAGAGCTTGAGGTTATGCCATTCGAAGGGATGTCTATGCCGGATATGACAGGACTGATAGTGTCCCCTCCTGCGAGAGTGGTAAAAGAGTAGCCTGCTCCGGAATTGCTTTCACTGGCAAGGTTTCCCGAGTTATCTCTTGATTTAAGGCGCAGCTTGTAAGCGGTATTGGGAGCAAGATTGGTCAGGGTGACATTGTGGCTTAAAGTAAGGGAAGCCGATCCTTTCTCGGTAGTAAACGAAGTATCAAGGCTGTATCCCACTATGGAGTCGGACAGTTCATCCGTTGTCCATGATATGGTGGCGCCGTTCGCGGTTATGCTTGAAATGTCAGTGCCCGAATTGAAAGTGATGGCAGGAGGAGTGGTGTCTCCGGGATCGAGCCCCGGGGAAGTGGTGAAGGTGTGGCCTGAGCCGGAGTTGTCGCTGAAACCAAGATTACCATTGGAATCAATGGATTTTACTCTGTAATAATACATGGTGCTCGGAGCCAGTCCGGTAAGGGTGACGCTGTGAGATGTGCCCGCATCGGCGCTATTGCCCTGGGTGGTTCCATAATTGGTGTCTGTTCCGAAATCCACAAGAGAATTAGAGACTTCATCCGTGGTCCAAGCGATGGTGGCGCTGGAATATGAAAGAGATCCGGAAGATACCAATGTTATCACCGGAGGCGTTGAGTCTGCTCCGGCCAGGGTGGTGAAAGTATATCCCGTTCCCCCATTGGAATCCCTTCCTTCGTTTCCTGATGGATCAGCGGATCTTGCCTGGAGATAGTAATTCGTGCTGGCATCAAGACCGACCAGGGTGATGGTGTGCGAAGTGGTATTGTCCTGGTATTTTCCCTGGGTGGATGTGAACACTCCCGAAGTTTTGGAATAGTCTATGAGGGAATTGGAGTTCTCATTGGTGGTCCAGGTGACTTTGACTGTAGATGAAGTTATGTTGGTTATGCTCACTGTTGAGATTATGGGATCGAGAGCATCGCCTCCGGGAAGAGTGGTGAAGGTGTATCCTGCGCCGGAGTTGTTATCGCGCCCCAGGTTTCCGTTCACATCCCTTGATTTCACCTGGAAATAGTAGGTAGTGCTCGGAGCAAGGTTGACCAAGATCACACTGTGGCTGGTGGTGGTCGTGGCTGATCCTTGTTCGGTTGTAAATGAAGTGTCTAAGCTGAAACCCGCAACTGAATCCGAAGCTTCATCCGTGGTCCAGGTGAGTGTTGCGGTGGTAGCGGTTACGTACGGATTATTCGATACTGCAGATATCGCAGGAGGTGTTGTGTCTCCAGGATCGGGAGCGACGTCAGTGGTGAAGGTATATCCGGCTCCGGTATTATCCTCTGTTCTCATGTTCCCCGATGCATCCATGGATTTAACCTGGAAGTAGTACGGGGTGCTGGGGATGAGGCCCACCAACGTTACAGTGTGGCTTGTGGTCGAATCAGCGCTGTTTCCCTGAGTGGTGCCATAGGATGTACTTGTTCCGAAATCTACGAGAGAACCGGAGTTTTCATCGGTCGTCCAGGTGATGGTGGCAGTGTTGTATGCGGGAGTTCCGGAGGATACGACAGATATCAAAGGCGGGGTTACGTCTTGGGAAGCAAGAGTGGTGAAGGAATATCCGGAACCTGAATTATCCAGATATGAAGAGTTATTGCTTATTGAATTATCCACTGAGGTTATTTTGAAATAGTAAGTGGTTTCGGGAAGAAGATTGGCCAGGGTTATGGAGTGATCCATATTATAGCTGGCATCAGTGGAGGGAGAATTGGTGTCGTTGTAGTTCGTGTTGGTTCCATAGTCTATCCTTGATGTCGATATCTCATCCGTAGTCCAGGTGATAGCGGCAGTGGAGTCGGTGTAGGTGAGGTTCGCGCCTTGATTGAAAGTGATGACGGGGCCCTGGCTGTCGGTCGTGGTCGTGAAAATGTAATTGACATCATCCTGGGAAGAGCCGACATTTCCCGCGGCATCTCTTGAGGTTATCTTGTAGTGATAGGTCGTATTCTCGGCAAGACCTATGAGGCTTACGCTGTGAGCTATGGGAGGAGTTCCGAGCTCCAGGGATGAAGATCCCTGCTCTGTGGAATATGTAAGATCGGTCGAATAGGCTATGAAAGAATCAGCGGCTTCATCAGTTGACCAGGAAATGGTGGCGCCGGTCGATGTGACGCTTGTGATCTGGGTCGTATAGTCATGGGTAATGACAGGATCAACTCCGTCCACGCCTCCGGGAACACCCCCTCCTCCCTCATCAAAATCCTGGGTGCCGTTCGCCCTTCCATGCTTGGCGGATGTCCTGGGTGATTTGTTTCCTATGGAATCCTGCTGATAGACCTGGTAATAGTAATCCTGATTGAAAGTTAGGGGCTGATGGGCATAGTAGTTGGTGGACTGGGTTGTCTGAACATTGAGTGGAGTGTATGCGACGGCGTCAGACGAACTTTCCAGGGTGTAGCTTGTAAAATTGGCGATAGCCGAGGTCTTCCAGGCTATGAAACTGCGGAACTCGTTGGCAGAATTGCCGCTCGCATCAAGGATCACGTTGGAAGTATCCTGGATCATGAAAGATTCGAGAATGGGAATGGTCGCCTTGTTGATAGTTGATGATTTATTGCCTTTCGCATCCTTGAATTTGACATAGACTGTGTCAGGATCGGTCACAAAAGACCAGTTGTAGCTATATGGAGTGCCGGTGTTATTCGGAAAAGAAACCCAGGAGATGGTTTCACTGTCCACTTCAGACTGAGTGTTGGACACGAGCATCTCAAGAACAGAATCATCGGTTGCAGTTATGGTGAGGACCGAAGAAGCAAGGCCGGCCGAAGCATCGATGATGATGGGATTGGATGCGGCGGGAATAGGGTCTTTGGTATCAAGATCAAGCGTTGCAGTCGCTCCGGTTTCATTGCTGACCTGATTGGCGATATTTCCGTCATTGGCCACAAATCTGATCCTGCCGGTGCACGACGGCGCCAGGCACACAAGGCCGTTATAGTCGGACTTCACGGTCCATGTGACAGTTCCGCTCTTTTCGTTTCTCTGATCAACGCTATCCCACACTGCGGTCTGACTTCCCAGATCGCCCGTAGTGTTCGCGGATGTCGCCTTCAGCCAAACTGTAGAACTTATTGGATGGTTATTCGCCGAAGTGCTATTGACGCCCCTGGTTATCGTACCGCCCAGATTGTTTCCGGCCCTTGAAGTATATGATATCTCTTCATTCTCGATCTGTATTCTGCACGCCGGAGAGCACGAGGTCGGAAGAGCGGAGACATTGGTCCCGGCAATAGTTATAGCATTGGTGTCTATGTTCGTGAGAGGATCTTCATTCAAAGTTATGCCGAAATCGGCAAAAATAGACACGTTAAGACTCTCGGAATCAGTGTCTGACATATCATACGATGCGGAGATTATGCCACTTGACCCCTGGCTCGCAACTACATTTGCGACCTGGGGAGTGGCATTCACCACATAGCTTACGGAAACGCTGCTCAGAGTGGGAGTATCGGCTCCGTCCGAATTAAGCCAGAGCTTATATTGGAACCACGTATCGTTGGCTCCGGTCTTGAAGTCATGTCCTGCGGGTACGGTGCATGTAATGGTTCCTCCGCTGTCGAGGCAATAAGAATCCCTGTCAATAGCCGTGGTGTAATAGAAATTATCTTCCGCTCCCGTCGTGTTGCTTGGTCCTTTCCAATCGCTCCATACGCTTCCGGTCGGAGATGTCTGCATTTTGAATTTCAAAGATGTTCCGGCGGGCAAAGCGGCATCCTGCACCCACGAGATCACCGCGATCACATTTCCCGCATCGATCGAATTGAAAGGCGAAGAAGTAAGATTCTGTGAAGATGGAAAATAGTTATATGAAACTGTTATATCTGAAAGGGTGGGAGTTATAGTGCCTACAGACGATCCCAATGACGCGCGGTACTGAATATATCTGTCGCTGTTCGTAATGCATCCTCCCGTGGAAAGCGCCGCGCCTTTTGTGATATTCGAACAATTCGTATCCCATACTTTTGTTGCCGATTCATCAACGCTTCCAGTGGCACTGCAGCTTGCATCATCGCAAGACCGGGCCTGAATATTTAAAGTTTGAACGCCGTTATTGGTCCAGGTGATCGTCCCCCATCCGCCTGAAGTGGCGGTCTTTTGCCCGGTATCGAAAATCTGGGACGTGAACGTTCCAGCTGTGACATAACTATATGTCGCCGACTGGCAATAGATAGTGCCTGTCGCACAGCCGGAATAGTTTGAATTATATCCGACCGCGGACAATGTCGCACCGGTCGTATTTATATTGCCCCCAAAGCTCAATATTTTTATCCTGCCGCTTCCTCCCAGATTGCTTCCGGCTCCGCCATTAGCGTTGAGCGTTCCACTAACGACAACGTTATTTCCATTAACCAAAACTCCGCCTCCGGCCGCGCCAGCGCCCTGGCCTCCGGCATCAGTTCCAGAACATGTCTTAGCACAACCGCACGTGCTCGATCCTCCGGCGCCTCCGACTCCCCCGGTCACGTTTATGGTTCCGCTCACCGTGTTCGTGCCGGACGCATAAAGATATACCGCCGCTCCCCCGGGATTGCCCGCCTGTCCTGTCCCTCCTCCGTTCCCTCCTCCGCCGGATCCGCCGCCCATATCAACATCCGTGCCGGTATCAGTTCCGCGGATATCCACTCCCGCCGTGCCCACACTCGAACCTCCGGCATTGCTTCCGCCGCAGCTTCCTCCCGCAGTCGCTCCCGGCCCTCCGGAAGATCCATATGAACCATTGAATGTTCCGCTGCTTGCCGGGGTCTGTCCTCCAAGATATCCCTTTCCGACGCCATTCAAAGTTCCAAGAATATCCACAGTCGTGGCATGGATCTCAAGCCTTCCGGCGTTGGGTGCTGTCGATGGATCATATGGAGCAATGTTCACAGTCGTAAGCGCAGCCACGGTAAAAGTGCCTATATTATAATATTTACCCGAAATAACTGCTCCATTCCCCGGAGTCCAGTCACATTTATTGCTTCCATTGATCGATGCCGTGGTCGTACCTCCCCCCAGAGCTGACGCAACGCAATTTGCCGGACTGGAAAGATCCGTCGCTCCAGTCGTGCTGATATCATCTGGTGAACTTATAGCTTTAACGCAATTGATGGTTCCGCTGTCGCATCCGCTATAGGCCACGCCCTGACCCGTTGCGGATAATGTACCAGTGACACTTTTAGTATTATAGAAAAGTTTTATTCTGCCTGCGCCGCCCGATTGTCCGGAAGATCCGTTTGTGGGAGGACCATAAGAACCAGATCCTAATGCGCCGCCTGCGCCGCCTGCGCCGCCGTTTGTTGATAAGGAACCGCCAACAGTCACTAAATCACCATTAAGAAGTATTCCTCCTCCGGCCGCACCTGCGCCTCCGCCGCCCCCTGCTGTTCCTGAACCGCCAGCTCCGCCATTGCCGCCTGCTCCACCCGCTCCTCCATTAGAAGTCACACTTCCACTTATCGTAATATTCCCGGAAGAATATAAATACACCATTCCTCCGCCTGCTCCGCCTAGTTGACCGTCCGTTCCGTAAGCACTTACATAGGCTGGTCCTCCGCCTCCCGCTCCGCCTCCTCCCATATCAATATCCATGCCACTTGTTGTTCCGCGACGTGAGCCAACACTGCTCCCTCCCGCGCCTGCTGAGTATCCGCCACCGGTTCCAGCTGCTCCAGCGGTTCCGCCCGGTGTTCCGTATGATCCTGAATTTGTGCCCGAACTGCCAGCTTCTCCTAAAGACGAAGACCAACCATTTCCCCCGCCATTCCATGTGCGCCCTCCCGCTCCACCCAGATACCCTTTGGCATTCCCGCTAATCGTACCTCCAGAATTAACCGTGACCGTATCTGCAATAAGAACGAATTTTCCTCCGCTCGTACCGTTATAGGCCCTGACGTTGAGAGTCGCTCCGGAATTGACCGTAAAAGTGCTCACATTATAATATCCATCTTCATAAACGCCATCTGCGTTCTTATCAAAAGGCACCGTATAGGTTCCGGAAGCGAAAGTTATGGGACATTTCCCTCCGGAAACCGTTCCTCCGCCCGCAGCAGTGCAATCCGCCTGAACCGAAAGATCGATAAGATTGGTCGTAGCGGGCGCGGCAGGACGCAGAACATCCAGTTGGACATAGGCGCTATCCCCGCTCCCGCTCACCAGCACGCTCGATGTAGACGCTCCGGCGTTATTGAATCCCGTATTCGTCGAACCATCATCGGTTTGGGTCCACGAAGAAGATATTTTTGAAAGTTTCACTTCGCCCGCAGATCCTCCATCAGCGCTATATCCGGTAACTATATTCGCTCCCTTGGGATTATCGTTGTATTTTTTCCAGCAGTCCGGATCGGCCGGATTGTTGACATCGCAGCTTGCAGTCGAATTGTCGGGGTGCTGAGCATTGGTCCCGAGATCCGGACCCTCGGACCAATCGGTCTGAGTCCATGTGAATGTCATACCGAATGAAGTGGGTTTCCCGGGAAGTATAAAATAGAGGATCGCGGTCGAAACTATGGTCGATACCGCAACAAGAATAAAAGCTGTCCTGGAAAGGAATCTGATCTTCCTTTCCATTTTTTTATACTGGCAGAAGGAATTGTTGCATAATATCACAGACTCCCTCCCAAGCCTTGAAAAAATGAGGAAGTTTTCGGCGCTGTCTCCAAAAAGAAGGCATACCAGCCTTACGACAAGTCTCATGCCTTCCAAAATATATAATTCGAGTAAAACAAAATACTTGGATATGAAATTGCCTTTCGTTCCCCTTTGGACAATTTCTTTTTTTATTTTTCCTATAAGCAGTTCTATTTTTTCATATAAAACCAGCAGTTTCATTTTTGTATTTTTATACCGGTAAACAACACTGGAGCCGCTCACGACATTACGGGCAATAATATAATACTGCCCCAAAAACTTGCTTTACGTTTTCAGTTGAGATCCATTGGACTTATTATACAATATATGCATCCCAAACGCAACATAAATTCAAGGAAGCGTATAAGAACGAACTCAATTGCTCATATTCTTCAGCGCATCCAAGTTCCAATCATATGTTCCATATCTTTTTTGAACATTTTTATTATACACATCCAGCCATTCCTGCACTTTTTCTTCTCCATATGCCCTGATGGCATCATTGCGGTCGATCACAAACACCGGCAGAACTTCCCCTTTGCCGATCAAATCATCCTTGATGTTCAAATACCCAAGACCTCCATCGCTTCTCCAGACTCCGGAAGAAAAATTCAGAAAAAAGATCGAGTAATTGCTTCTCACGAAATATATATACGCCTTTAGGGGGGGGTTATCGGGACCGGCCTTTTTCCGATATCCCGAAAATATGTTCAATATCTTGTTCACCACAAGATCAATGTCAGCCATTTTTTCTTTGATGATCGAATGCCTTTCTAGAAGGTCATCCTTCCCGGCATTTATTTTGTTTTTAGAAAAATATGAGTAAGTGTAGCCATAATAGTTTCCCAAGTATTCCAATTCGTATTCAGAGGGATATTTTACATCGAAAAACTTCTGTTCCGCTTCAACGCCTTTTTCTATTATTCCTTTTGCTTCGGAAGATAATTCCCGGAAGATATCGCCCGCTTTCATCCCTTCATAAAAACGTTTATCCTTATATTTTTTATAGAAATAGTTTATCGTTGCGAGCCTGGGCTGAAATTCAAGGTTCATGCACTCATAGGGGTTCGTCGCGGACTGAGGAATAAGCAGAACTCCCTGCTCTCTGATATATTTTTCAAAACGCAGGTTCCCCTTTTCAACTTTTTCGAAATAAATATTGGTCCCAAGATTTGACGACTCCAGGCAATAACCATCGGCATCCGCACATTCCTGCGAAACATATAGATACTGTCTGCTTCCCGCCGGACTCTTCCAACAAGAAGAATTCACTTCGTATGGGCCGGAGTAATCGACATCGTCCCGGAGATTCAAGATTTTTTTCGGCAAGATTTCCGGTTCAATATTGTCCGCCGCCATAGCTTCCGGTTCCCCAAAATTTTCCATCGGCCTGATGCAATCAGCCGGAGAGCCAAGCAAGCATTCTTTTCTTAATTCAATTTCGGCTTCGATCCTGGCGGAATTTTCTTTTATCTTTTCGAGGTCCCGGAGCACTATATCCGCCGTGGTATATGTGTCGCCGGTCAAAAACACAAGCCTCTTTTCGCCCAAACCGTTTTTCTTCAGGTCCTCAACCGCCCCGCTTAAATTTTCTTCATCCTTATTATATGCATTGTCCGCATCTTCCATCTTGCCCAAAAGGATCCGGGCATTTTTTTCAGATATGTTTTTTGAAAGATCACGATACGCGATTGACGAATCAATATATTTTCCGAAAAAACCGACCGCGAAAATATCGGCATCGTATCCGAATGTTTTAATGAACTCGTCCTGATGCGCTTTCAGCGAATTAACGGAAAGGCCGATCTTTTCCGCATCCAAAGTCGAACTTGCCATGAGCGGATCTTCTTTCGCCCATTGGTAGAAAAGGGCGAGCCTCAGGATACGATCCGTTTTTTCTTTGTTCTCATCCGGATCCAGCCCGATCCCGTTTTGAAAAAATTCTCCTTGCCTCACGGAATATGACGAATCATCATTATCGAGATTTATTCCTTCGATGACGAGATCCGCATAATAAGGAACGCGTCCGTTATCTGCCGCACCGCTTTTCGTCACATCGCCTTCTCCCGGAAACATTCCGACAGGCTTCGATGTACCTCCCGGAAATGTTCTGTTTGATAAAAACAAAGCCGATGATATAATTACTATGATCAAAACAGAATAGATTATTATTTTTTTTACAGCCATATACGCCATATTATGGAAAAAGCGACGACATTCAACAAAGACATTATAGCAAAAATAAACAGGGTATTGAAATTCGTCCTGGAAAATACTTATTCGGATTTTTACAGGAAAAAATACGAAGGACTGGAGATAAAAGAGATTGGATCATATGACGATTTCCTGAAAATACCACTCTTGAAAAAAGATGAGTTTTTGGCCATACCCGTGGAAAAAAGAACTTTTGTCGCCGCGGACGAGATAAAATATTTCTCCTCTTCAAGCGGAACAACGAACAATAAGATCCCGGCAATAGTCCCCCACTGCTCCTTCGGCTATGAAAATATGGATTTCAATGAATCAAAAATATCGTCGATGGGAGTCCGGCGCGTGCTCGCGATCCATTCCCCTCTTTCGCCCGCTTTCATAAAACACCTCACTATGCCGAGAAAGAACATTGTCATCGTGCCGGGGGATGCGAACAATCTGCCGATGACCGCAAAACTGGCCAGAGAACTGCAAATTGAAGCTATCATAACCACGCCCACAAAACTTTATTTTTTCATAAAACATCTTGCCGATACGGGATTCAAAACAAAGAATATAAAATGGATACATCTCGGCGCGGAATTCTGCTCCGCTCAAAAATTACAGTATTTCAAATCGATCTTCCCGGAATCCTTGATCGATTTCGGATTCTCAACTTCGGAAACGGGAGGGTCGAGAGGATATCGGTGCGAACATCTGGCAAGGGATGAAAGGCCTTATGTGTTCCATCCGGCCAGGAACAAGATGGCAGAGGTTGCCGGCACGGAGGGAAATATTCTGGGCTTTGGAGAAAGCGGCGAGCTGATCCACACCGACCTAGAGGTCAAAGCATTTCCGCTGATCCGCTACAAAACGAATGACATCGGGTCGATATCGGATCTGAGATGCGCCTGCGGAGAAAAATTTCTGCTCACTCTCGGAGGCAGGATGAATTTCGACGTCTTAAAGTTCTCGGGTGTAACGCTATACGCGGAACTCATAGCCAATGCGACCGATACCGCAAAGGAATATGTCGATCCCCAATTCCAGATGCACGTATTTGAAGAGCCTTCTGCAGGCAAGATCAAACCGAAACTGCAGCTTCATCTCAAATTAAAAAACAACTTCAGGAACCGCTCTGATCTTGACCGGCTCAAAAAAGAACTGGAAGATATGATCAGCTCCGGTCTGCAGCTCGGAGCGTACAGGACGCTGAAGCAGCTGGCCGATCAGGATATTTTTTATCCGCTGGAGATCATTTTTGTCGATGCCTGGCCGGAAAATTCGGAAAAGACCAAGAACATCATTTCGCACCTGAACTGACCGCTTCCCTTGCAAAATCGGGATAGATGAAGTCGTCGGCATTCGCCTCAGAATCGGTTATTTTGAATTCTTTTTTTATCAGGTCGGAAAGGCTCCTGTTCTGGCCCGGATCCGGAATGAACTGAGTGTTTTCGAGCGCCTTCCAGAGCCGGTCACAAAATCCCTTTGAAATATCCTGTGAAAAACCGTATTTACTTTGAATGAAGCTTTTCGTCTCCTCGGGATTATCTGACATGGCACTCAGCGCTTCTTGGACTGACAGCACAAAATCCTTCAGCTCCCCGGACTTATTATCCAGGGCGTTTTTGTTCGTCATGATCGACACATGCGAAGAATATGTTCCCTTTTGCATTTCGGGCGGATCAATCACGTAATATCTATTCGCCCTGTCTCCGATCTCCAGCATGGTTTTTTGGGACTGTATATTCATGAAATCGATATTTCCTTTTTCCATCATATCAAGCCTTGCCGATATTGCCGGGACTGCGACGAATTCTACCTTATCGGTATCGATCCCGAGGCTTTTCAGGGCGACTATCATGGCGATCTGGGGTTCTTTTCCGAAAGATTTTATGGCCACTTTTTTGATCTCGCTCCTCTTTTCTTCTGGGAAACGCGAGACCCCGAAATTGTTGAACTTGTTAAAAACATCGGCAAGAAGTTTCAACTCTCCTCCTCCCAAAAAGATCGACAAGGGACCCGTGGGTCCTGAGATCTGCACATCAGCCTCGCCCGCAGCGAGAGCATCGGTCGCTTTCCCTGTCGGAACCTGTTCGACATTAAGACCGTGCTTATTGAATATCCCCTTCTCATTTATGAAATCCAGCAAAAATGCAACCTCCTCAACTTCTTCGGAATAGACCAGTTTCAGATTTCGGTACTCTTTATCAATTGACCCGCCGGAAAGATTATTTAAACTTTTATCTTTTCCCGTGGAAATATCTCCGCCTTTGCTCATAAACGCATATATTCCCAATACCCCTGCGATTACGAATATTGACACCAATATCAATTTTATCTTTGACATAATTTTTATATCTTTTTATTTAGTGAATTAATTTTTCCATTTTATTATTTGCCCCTCTAAGGCATGAACGGCCCTGCTCATGGTCAAACTTATGACAAGCAGGATTGTCACCACAAACATCAGCCTTGGCGTCTGGAAAGTGTTGCCATAGAAAGACACAAGGAAGCCAAGCCCTTTCCCATAGCCGAACATCTCCCCCACGACAAGCCCCGTAATACCCCTACCTATCGCCATCTGCAAGCTGGAAAAAATGAAAGGCAGCGCGCTGAAAAACACAATACTGCTCAGTATTTGATAATGAGAAGCTCCGAATGACTTTGCCATTTTTATTATATTTCTGTCAGTGTTGATGACCGCATTTATCGTATTTATAAGTATAGGCTTTATGACCATTAAAAGCACTATGATTATTTTTGCCTCTATCCCGATCCCAAACCAGATGATCACTAGCGGAATGATCGCGATCGTCGGAAGAGAATTGAGAGCAAGAACGTACGGAAGGAAGATCTTATATAAATATTTATTGTATCCTATCGCCAATCCTCCCAAGACCCCCAGAACAATACCGGCAAGAAAGCCCGCAAAAAACGCTTTCAGGCTTATCCAAACATGCGGAAATATCTCCCCTGACAAAACAAGCATGCTTCCTGATTTATAGATCTTCGACGGACTGCTTATAAAAAGCGGATTAATGAAATTAAACCTTGCTATGGCTTCCCACAAAACAAAAAAAACCAGGATGGATATGAAACTTATATAATTTTTTTTAAGCCAAGAGAGTATGTTCATAGATCATAATAATGGATATGCAAGTCACTAGATCTGTTTAAATCACTGCTCCCAACAGATAAATTACAGACGGATAACATTTCCCAAACGGCGCGTTTTTTATTTTGTTTGTGATCTGCATCTTGTAGGTTGAATCCGGCACCTGTATCGGTTATTCTTCATATAATCCGGCACAATCCTTCATGTTCAGCAGTCCCCTTTTACCCGGGTTATCTATTATAGTCTTCATTGATCCCGGGCTTTTTGTCAGGACAACTACTTTGTCCGCTAAAAGAAATGCCTCGTTCGGATCATGAGTAACAAAAATGCTCGTGATATCATTGGCTTTCATAATCTTCAGAAATTCATCCTGTATCTCCTTTTTCGTCTTTATGTCCAGCGCGGAAAAGGGCTCATCCAGCAAGATTATTCCGGGATTGCAGACAAGGGCTCTCGCAAAATTGACCCTCTGTTTCATTCCAATTGAAAGCTGATGCGGATAGTAGCTTTTGAACTCTTCAAGCCTCACTATTTTCATGGCCTTATTTGTTTTTTCTATTATCACTTGTTTCGGAGTTTTTTTGATCTCCAGACCATAAGAAATATTTTTAGCTACGGTTCTCCAGGGAAGGAGAGTCGGCTCCTGAAAAACCGTCTTTATGTCGGAACGGCCTCCTGCCGAACTGACAAGGATCGATCCTTGAACTTCGATCTCCTTATTTTTCTCCAGCAGGCCGGAAATAATATTAAGCAGAGTGGTCTTTCCAGATCCCGACGGCCCGAGTATCGCCACCATTTCTCCTTTTTTGACAGAAAAAGAAATACCGCGAAGAGCTATCTTTCCGGTATTCTTATATTTAACATGAAGATCTTTGATTTCAAGCATATCGGCTCATTAAAGTGGAGTGAAATCTGCCACGAACCTGCTCTAAAAAAACCCATTACAGCCTATGAAAAGAGTGTCATTCTCACTGTTGTCCCGGATAGCCTGATTATCAGTTATGACGCAGTCTTCTTCGTTCTTGCTGTCGCTCAGGACGCTTCCTTCTCTTCCGATACTTGCGGCATTCTTCAATCTTGATCCGGCATCCCCGAGATTAATGACCGAAGATAGAAAGATCACACCCAGACTGAAACCGAACAGCATGCAAAGCAAAGTGTACGATATTCTTTTTTTTAAATTATCGGTATGGGTCATAGAAATAGCATTATTTATAGAACAATCATATCACGCGTCACTCACCTATCCAATATTGATATAGCCATACAATAAGTCTTTGAACTGTTGATCCTGGAGATTCTTAATAATGGCTGCTTACATCTCATACCTCAGTTTATTCACGACATCTGCGCCCATTTTTTTGTTGATCGCGTTGATTATTTCATCCTCCTTAAACTTGAACTCCTGAGCAAAAACAGAGCTGAGAACCGCAACGGTCATGACTCCGTTTTTGCACCTCAAGGCATGGGATCTTTCCGCAACTTCCTTTGTAAACATTCCACTTATCACCTCCTGCCATGCTTCACAGGCTCTTGCCGCATCGACTTGCCTTACAATGCCAGCTTTGTTTATTGATCTTTTTAAACCGCTGTTTATCGTTGAAAGCATAATATGGTACAACTAGGATCTTATCGGCATAATTACATAAATAAAACTCTCTTTTCCGGGCGAGCTTAGAACGGTCGGGGCGCTTTCACCATTGATCTTCAGGTCCGCCTTTTCTCCATTTATACTGTTAAGCCCGTCCAAAAGATATCTGTAATTATAGACTACGCTAAAATTGTCTCCGCCTTGAACTTTATCTTGCTCTGCTCTTTTTTCCTTGCCCTCCCTGGAAGGATTGAAGTTTATTTCAGAAGCGATCCTTGTCGTATTGCTTCCCACTTCACTGGTTTCCGCGCTGACTTCCACATTATCGGCCGTGGTTGATATTTTAAGTTCAATGCTATTACTCGAAGTGTTTGCGAACAAGCTTGCCACACGGATCGCATTCAGAAGCTCTTTAGTATTAACCTCAGTTTTAACAAGATATGTTTCGGGTATAACTTGTTTATAATCAGGATATTTTCCTTCGATCAGTCTTGATATCATGCTTGACCGCCCAAAATTGAAAAGGATCTGCTTTTCGGATATCATCACCTCTAAAACCTCTTCTTCGTCATCCAGATCCCTCGCCAGTTCTTGAATCGTATTCTTGGGAATTATAACCGAACCCACGTCTCCAAGAGTTTTTAATGCATCATCGCTTACATCTTTCTTGTCTAAAATTATTGTTCTTTCCGCAAGCCTGTAGCTATCGGTTGCGACCAGCACGATCTTTCCCTTTTTTATCTCAGATATATCCATAAGCACGCCCGTAAGTTCCATTCTTGATTCACTGCTTGAAACGGCAGGCAAAACCTGGCCAAGAGCATTCTTGAATTCCAGACTCGCGATCTTAAATATCGGTTCGGCGTCGATCTTTGGCATCAATGGATATTCTTTTGCGCTCATACCCTTTATATTCGTTTTGTATCCGTTGCATTTCACACTAAGCATATCTTCCCGAAGCCTTATTTCAACATTTCCGCTCGGAAGATTTGATATAAAATTTGCAAACAATTTGGTTGGAATGGTAATTTCCCCTTCTTCTTCCACTTTTCCACCGATCCAATGGCTGACTCCCAATTCCAGATTTGTTGAGCTCAATTTCAATCCCTTTTTTTCTGTTTTTAAAAGGATATTATTCAATATCGGGAGGGTGGTGTTTTTATTTACAACCTTGCCGACTATATTCAGAGCTTTATTTAAGTTTTCTTGCGTGCAGGTTAGTTTCATATGAATTTCTATTATGATTAATTATATATAATAGTTTAATTAAATAAGTTATAGATGTAGTAAGGAGGAAAACTGTGGAAATGTGCGTTAAGGGTTTTGTATTAAATGTTTTTCGTTTGGTTAAGGTGTGTATAAGCTATTCAGAAGTAGGTGGGTGGAATCGGGATAAGTGAAATATTTGATATCCGATATTTATTATTTTGTAGATTGTCCGTTCTTATCAACATTATCATGTCTGTTTACCACAGTCTATTATAGAGTTGTTAAGCGCTTATCAACAGGATATCGGCAAGACTATCCACAGAAGTACCAAAATTATCCATTATAAATTCTTTCTATTATCAGATTGATCTCCTGTTCGATCACCTTATCAGATTCGATCTCTTTGGAAATTTTGTCATAAGCATGCATTGCCGTAGTGTGATCGCGTCCGCCCAGCCAGCCTCCAATGGACGGAAAAGATGTCTTTATTTCCGTTCTCATAAGATACATCGCGACTTGCCTGGGTTTTACGATCTCTTTTTTTCTATTCTTGTTAATAAGATCCTCTGCCGTTATGCCGTAGAAATCCGATACCGTTTTCATGATATCTTTGGGAGTTGTTGCTTTCTTTATCGGCTGAGAGATGATATTCGCGAGAATATTTGTAGTTTTCTTCAGGTCGGGATGGCTGTTATCAAGCTCGCATATCGCCATCACTCTGTTCAAGGCCCCCTGCAGCTCGCGGATATTCTTCTGTATGTGCAGGGCTATGTAGTTTATTGAATCTTCCGGCATATCAAAATTCTTTTCCTTGATCTTCGCTTTCAGTATCGCAAGTCTGGTCTCATAGTCCGGAAAGCCGACGTCAGCTATCATTCCGCCTTCGAATCGGGATCTCAGTCTTTCTTCCAGGGCGGGAATTGCTTTCGGAGGCCTGTCGCTTGAAAGGACGATCTGCTTATTGTTTTCGTAGAGAGTGTTGAAAGTATGGAAAAACTCCTCCTGGGTTTTTTCTTTGCCGGCCAAGAACTGGATATCGTCTATGATGAGGACATCGATCTTCCTGTACATCTCTTTGAAAGGTTTTGTGTTCTTTCCGGAGATGGCTTCAACAAGCTCGTTCGTGAATTTTTCACTTGATGCATATTTGATCTTTTTTTCCGGTGTTTTTTTCAGAACCTCATTTCCTATGGATTGCAAGAGGTGGGTCTTGCCGAGCCCCACTCCCCCGTAAATAAAAAGAGGGTTATAAACCATCCCGGGATTCTTGCTGACAGACATGCAGGCAGCATGAGCGAGCTCATTATGAGAACCGACAATGAAGTTTTCAAATGTATATTTCGGATTAAGCACCGAATTGCCATTGTTCTCGTTTTTGGGATATGCCATCGGTTCATCGGTCTGTCTGGGCGCATCAGACTCCCCCATCTTTCGTCCAGGCGCATTTGGCGTGCCCCCGATCTTGTAGGTGATCTTTCGGATATTGGGACAAATACTGGTGACAGCTTTTAAAATAAACTTGTGATATTTATTTTCGAGCCATTCCTTGGTGAATCCATTGGGTACGCTTATAACCATTTCGTCTTCGGTTCTGGACATTATTGACGTGTTTTTGAACCAGGTGATGAAGTTGGCTTTGCTTATAAAAAGCTCCAATTCGCCAAGGACGGCTTGCCACAACTGTTCATTTGTCATTGTATTATATGATTGGTTTACGGCAAAAAAATACTGATGGCTCCATTTATAACCTGATTTTGCCAGTCCGATCTCGTTAATAAAACAAAGTATAGTCAGATCCTTCAGTGATTTTTGTTTTAAATCAAGGTTATTACGGCACTAGGCAAATTATAGCACACTTATCCACAACATAACAATGGCTTAGACAAGAGCAGGGTGTTTATAAGATGTGGATAGTGTGGGGAGACTGTGGATTATTCAGGAAGAGTATAGTTATTGAAAAGATTTTGAGGATAATTAGCATGTATGGATAAGGTTATTTAGATATAAAATACGGATAAAAACGCCATAAACAAGCTATTTTAGGCTATATTATTGATAAAATCCTATTATGTGGCAATGGTGTGTATAAACTGGGTGGGGGCCAGGGAGAAGCTTCCGGTATTTAGTAGGAGTGGTTTTTTATCGTATATCCGATATGGCAATGCGCGGTGTTTGTGAATTTATAAGTGCAATGGACAATGTAATCAAATAATATGAAACAAATGATACAATAAGTCAATACGGAGGCGTTATTGTTCAAAAAGTAGTCGTTGATTTTTTGCCAAGTAATGTGATTATTGAAGCGTATCTTTCTGAAATCGGGAATGGCGGAATGCTATTTGGCAAGACCCAATCTGCTGTTCGGCAATGCGTGATTAATCATTTTTGGCTCAGTTATTGACTAGCTTTGCAAAGCATACTATACTAAACATAGTTTAAATTAAATAATAATCAGAATTAAACAATATGAAAAGAACATATCAGCCCAAGAAGAAGAAAAGATTGCGAAAGCATGGTTTCAGATCAAGAATGCAAACCGCAGGCGGAAGGAAAGTTCTGGCCGCAAGAAGAAGAAAAGGCAGGAAAAAACTCACTGTATAATGTTTTAGCTGCCAAGAGGATTTGAGAAATTATTCTTCTAATTAAATGCTAGATAAAAAATTCAGACTAAGAAAGCAGAAAGATTTTGACAGGATATCAAAAGAAGGAGTTTATTTTTCCGAGCATTGTCTTTTGATGAAAGCTATGAGAAATGAACTGGGAGTAACGAGATTCGGCTTTATTGTAAGCAATAAGATATCCGGCGTAGCTGCAAAAAGGAACAGGATAAAAAGATTGTTGAGGGAGGCAGCCAGGTCTTTGCAGGATAAGCTGAAAGAAGGATATGACTGCCTGTTCATAGCAAAAAACAGCATTCTGGAAAAGGAATCCGGGGAGATAAATGGGGCTGTGGAAAAACTGTTAAGAAAGTCTGGATTATACAAGGAATAAAATTAGTATTTATATATTGTGTTGAAAAAGATCGTGTTAAATTCAATAAAGATCTACCAAAAAACCTTGTCTCTTGACCATGGTTTCTTTTCTTTTTTAAGATATGGAAAACCGGCGGTTTGCAGGTTTTCTCCTACCTGCAGCGAGTTTGCATATGAGGCTATTGAGAAACACGGATTGCTAAGGGGGGGGTATCTTGGCGCCAGGAGGATCCTAAGGTGCCATCCATATTCAAAGGGAGGATTTGATCCGGTCAGATGATTTTTGATTTATGGTTTTTAGGCCATATTTCGGAGCTAAAAGGCATAAATTAAAAATTAAAAAACAAAAAGAATGTTAGCATATATTTACAATGAGATCATATATAGGCCTTTATTCAATCTTCTTGTTTGGTTCTATAATGTCATCCCCGGACATGATATAGGCGTGGCAATAGTACTGTTGACATTATTCGTAAGGCTTCTTTTATATGGAACGAACAGCAGGTCCATTAAGAGCCAGAGACAGCTCCAGGAGATACAGCCTAAGATCAAGGAAATTCAGCAGAAGTATAAAGAAGACAAAGAAACACAGGCGAAAAAACTGATGGAGCTTTATCAGAAGAACAAGATCAATCCCCTTTCGGGATGTTTGCCTCTTCTCATTCAACTTCCCATTTTGATAGCTCTTTACCAGGTTTTTATGAATGGATTCCAAGATGCGAGCCTTTCAATGCTTTATCAGGGCTATGTCTACAATCCCACACATCTGAACCCTATTTCTTTGAATTTTGTAAATCTATCCGTTCCAAATGTGTATTTGGCTTTTATTGCCGGGATATTACAGTATTATCAGACCAAGATGCTTATGGGAACAAAGGAAGACAAGGCGGAAAACAAGGAAAAAAATAAGGAAAAAACTGCAGCAGACCAGACGCAAGATTTCGCCAAGATCATGAATAAGCAGATGATCTACATTATGCCCGTCATGACCTTTATGTTCGCACAGAGTTTTCCTTCCGGATTGGCTCTCTATTGGGCTGTGACCACGGCATTTGCAATTATTCAGCAATACCTTATAATGAAAAAACAGAACAAGGCTGAAAATATTAATAGCTAATAAGATTAATATATACATATGGAAGAAACAATCCAGGGAAATGTGAAAGAAACCGTCAATAACTTGCTTGCGGCAATGGGAGTCGGCGCAAAGATCAGCGAAGAGAGGATCGAAGAGATGGGTGATGGGAAGGAGATATTCACCATTAATCTCGAAACCGAAGATCCGAACCTCCTGATCGGGCAATATGGCGCCAATCTGCAATGCATCCAGCATCTCACCGGGGTGATCGTGAAAAGGAACATACTCAGCAAAAGCAAACCGGATCTGACCGAGGAAGAAATAAAATTCAATATTGACGTCAATAATTATAAGAAGCAGAAAAGAGAATCCCTGGTAAAGCTTGCCGAGACCATTGCGAATCAGGTCATGTTCAGCAAAAATTCCGTGGCCTTGAGGCCGATGTCTTCCTATGAGAGAAAAGTGATACACATGGAGATCGCGAACAGAAAGAATCTTACGACGGAAAGTGTCGGGGAGAATCTGACGAGAAGGATAATAATCAAGTATGTGGAAAACAAGGAATAGTCCGCGTATCAGCTATTTTGCAAGATAAATTCCATATAATGAAATTAGATCGTCTTAATCTGACGCAAAAAATAATATATAATGCTTTTTTTTCAGCAGGGGCCCGCGTTGTCGAAATGGCCCTTGCTTTAGTAATTATCAGGCTAGTGGCCGCGTATCTCCAGGAGAAGGGTTTCGGCGATTACACGATCGTTCTGACCTTCGTTTATATCTTTTCCGTGCTGGCGGACTTGGGGCTTTATTCGATCGTGGCGCGGGATATTTCAAGGCCCGGAGCGGATGAAGGAAGGATCATCAGCAATGCATTTACCCTGAGGACGGTTGCGGGATTGTTTATTTTGGGTTCGGCCTATTTTTTCTCGCTTCCATTCCCCTACTCCGATGAAACCAAGGCGGGGATCGCCATAGCGGCAGTTGGTTATTGGCTTCTTTCGAATCTTCAGGTCCTGACAGGGCTTTTTCAGAAACATCTTCGCGTGGACAAGCTTGCCCTGGCTGAGATCGGGGGCCGGATCGTGCAGCTTTCCTTCGTCTGGTATTTCGTGAAATATGATTACGGATTTCTCTATATTGTGTCAGCGATAGCTTTTGGGTCGCTGGCAAACCTGATCCTTGTCCTGTGGTATGCATCGAAATATGTGAGGATACGTCCAAGTTTTGACTTTTCTTTTTGGAAAAAACTTCTCAAAGAATCGATTCCCCTTGCGGTTGCGGCTATTTTGGTCCTGATATATTTCAAACTGAACACGATCTTCCTTTCGATCATGAAAGAAAGCGAGGCGGTCGGGGTCTACGGACTTTCTTTCAAGGTAATGGAAAACCTGATATTTTTTCCGGCCATGATCGTCGGGCTTACGATGCCCATTATGAGCAAATATGTTTTTTCAGACAGGGAAAAATTCAAGTCGATCGCCCAGAGAACGCTGGATTTTCTCATCATCGCGGTGATTCCGATAGTATTCGGAGTTATAATGACGAGTGAAAAAATAATCAGACTTTTGGCGCCTACGGGATTCAAAGATTCTCCTGCGATCCTTGGAATATTGATGATCGCATTGGGATTTATTTTTCTCGGAGCGCTTTTCTCCAATATAATAATCGTAGCGAATAAGCAGAACAGGCTTGCCCAGATATATCTTGCGGGATCGGTCTTCAACGTCGCAGGAAACCTGGCTTTCATTCCTAAATATTCATATTTTGGCGCAGCCTACACGACGGTCGCAACGGAATTTTTGGTGACGTCGTTGATGCTTGTTGTAATTTATAGATCGATCGGCTATCTTCCTTCTTTTAAGGCGCTATACAAGGCTCTGGCCGTTTCTCTGGTTATGGCTGTTTTCCTTTATGCATTCAGCTATCTCAACATATTTTATCTTGTTATAATAGGCGGCTTGGTGTATGTTCCCGGAATCTATCTTATCGGCGGGATATCCCATGAGGAGATAAAGAAAATATTAAGAAGAGAGGCGTAGTTTTTGATAATGAGACGTTGAACCTTGACGTTTCGATTATATGCGCTATAATGTACTGTTATTTAGCCATTCAATTGATCTGTAATTTGTTTGTAGATCGTTTCAACTGCTAAATAGACTTATCTTGTCGACAAAAAAATATTATTGTTAGCAGCGTATATTGAAAATATAGGAGGAAAACATGGAAACATTAATACCAGCAATAGCGTTCATTCTAACGCTTATGGCGGGACTTGCAGTTATCGTTGGAGGAGTTTTGGCTTTAGGGACTAAAGAAAAAGGAGGCTCTAAAATAGTTCTAGGAATAATAATCATAATCGTGTCTTTGGTTCTTTTATACAATATTCCAGTACAAGGGCCGTATTTTGAGAAGCCGGTTCCAGGAAAGATATATTTATTAGAAGGCACGATAAAGTTAGATGATAAATATGTAACGGCCCTAATTGAGTGGAGTCCATCGACAAAGGCGGTTATTCCCCATGCAGAAATCTTTAATAGTTCAAAAGAAGAACTGGGTTTCAGAGCGGGAGATTGTGTGAATCTTCAGGGCGGTGAACTGAGGAAAATAATTATACAAGGATGCGGAAACAACAGCTAGGCCATCCTTTTTTATTTGCCTCAAATCGAATAATAATCCATAATAATTGTAAATTGCTTCAAATAACGGAATGCAAGAAAACTGTCATTCTGAACTTGTTTCAGAATCTTCGTCTGTTACATAAAAATATATTTATACTTAAAACATGGTGGATCTCGAAACAAGTTCGGGATGGCAGGGGCGATTTCGTAACCTAGAAGAAGCATTGATTATGGATCTTATTTTTTCAAAAATGAAATATAGTTTGGGCATATTATTAGTTTCAATTGCGGCTGGATATCTGATCTCGCTTCACAGTTTTTCGGTTCTCATCTTGATCGGACTGCTCATGTCCGCTGTTTGTGTCTATAGATATTTTGATACAGCCCTTCTTTTTTTGATTTTTTATCTCCCCTTCCAGGTTGCGCTCAATATTTCAAGCGGGATAGATCTTGCGTCGGGAAGGGTCTTCATTCTGATCCTTCTCGCTGTCTGGCTCATCAAAGGTCTTGCTCAAAAGAAGGTCAATATCAATTTCAGCTTGCAGATAGTTTTCCTTTCCTTGTTTCTATTTGTTGCCGGGTTCTCAATGCTTTGGGCATTTGAAGACGAGAGAGCTGCCAGGAAAATACTCGTATTTCTTTCCATTTTTCCCCTATATTTTGTGATTTCCTCTTTTGACGGCAAGAGATTTGTTTACAAGGTCTTGGACGCGCTTTTTTTGGGAGCCTTCCTGATATCTCTTATCGGACTTGCCCAATTTGCGGCGCAGTTCATCCTGGGAATAGATCCGGTCATGGAATTCTGGTCGGAAACTATAGCACCCATTTTTTATGGCAACGAGTTCGGAGCTGAAGTCGTTTCAAATCCGAGCTGGCTGGTGAATGTGAGCGGAGCGACTCTGCTCCGGGTGTTCTCGCTTTTTCCGGATCCTCACATGTTCTCATTCTATATGGGGCTGATCCTGCCGATACTCATTTCGTTCGGACTATTTTATGGCAAAGACTGCGGCGATGGCGGAAGCCTGATCCTCCGCAGCAGAACCATTGTCGGTATTATTATTTTTATAATGATCCTGTCTGAAGCGCTGACATTTTCAAGAGGGGGATATATCGGCATGGTTGCGGGACTGGGAATTCTCATTATTCTCGGCTGGAAATATTTCGGCGTCAAAAAAAAGTTCATAATTGGCTCTTTTTTTGCGATACTTACGCTCTTTGGCGCAACGAACGGACAGTCCTTTGTTGCGCGCTTTGTTTCTTCGTTCGATCTTGGCGAGGGGTCGAATAGCGAAAGAATGAAGAATTGGGGACAGGGCTATGAAATGTTCGCGGACAACTTGTTTTTCGGAGTCGGGATCGGGAACTATTCTTATGAGCTTAAGCCGACTGCGGACTACAGGACTCCTATCTATGCGCATAATACTTATCTGGATATAGGCGCGGAAATGGGAATTTTCGCTCTTTTTGCGTGGATCATGTTGTTTGGCGCTTCGATATACGGACTATACCGGGCGGGTAAATATGCTGACAATATAGGCGAAAGAGCTCTTTCGTTCGGTCTCGTCGGTTCCCTGGTCTGGTTCTTGACTCATAGTTTTTTTGACACCGCGATCTATTCTCCGACGGTGCTATCAATATTAATGGTGATTTTGGCAGTAGCAGCAACTATAAATGCAAAATGCAAAAATCAAAATGTAAAATGACAATTCAAAATTAAAAAATGTCGATTATTTTTATTTTTGATATTTACATTTTAAATTAGCGATTATCCATCGGTTGAAACAAATATAGTAACAATTATGTCAATTTTGAAATTTAGCAAGTCAAGCATATTTGATATCCGATACGGCCTATATCTCGTTATTTTTTCCATGCCACTATATCTGGTGCGTTTTTCCGTTTTCGGCATCCCGTCAACGCTTCTGGAGGCCATGATATATGTTCTTTTTCTTGTCTGGGTTCTGGGCGAAACCAAAAAAGAAAACCGTTTCGGCCGGATGACCTCTCTAGTACAAAACGAACAAAGGTTGTCCTATGGCATCGTCCTGCTTTTTTCGGGGCTTTTGATATCTGCCGCTTTCTCGGATGATCTTCGGACCAGTCTGGGGATCGTGAAGGGATGGTTTTTCGATCCGCTTCTTGTTTTTTTGATTTTTGTATCGTGTATCAGAAATGAAAAAGACATAAAAAAAGTATTACTCAGCTGGACATTGTCGGGATTTACGGTCGCGGTCGCGGGAATCGGTTATTATTTGGCCGGAAACCTCACGTTTGACGGAAGAGTAAAGGCGTTTTATCTTTCGCCGAACCATTTGGCGATGTATCTCGCTCCGTCGCTGCTGATCGCAATTTGGTTCTTTCTGAAAAAAGAAAGCAGTTTTTCAAAAGACATTGAAAAAGGAGCTAAGCTCCTGATCGGGAGCTTAGCTCCTTTGGCCATAATAGTCATATCAATTTCATTATATCTGACCCATTCGTTCGGATCGCTGTTGGGAATATCGGCAAGTCTGTTTTGCATGTTCGGCAAACGCTTTTTTGCAGAGGTCCGGGCAAAGAAAAGATCAGGCTATGTGCTGGTATTTCTGGCCATTCTGTCCTTTGGTGTTTTTTTGGTATATGGGAAAATGGTTCAAATCGAGAATTCAGGAGGGAGATCATCGTTTCATTCCCGGCTTATGATCTGGGAAGCATCCTGGGAAATGATAAAAGAAAGTCCGGTCGTCGGGATCGGGCCCGGCACCTTCCAGGAGAAATATCTTTCGATAAAAAGCAGGTTCAAAGATCCCTATCTGGAGTGGGCTGTTTCCCAGCCCCATAATATATTTCTGGATTTCTACCTTCAGACAGGATTGGTCGGTTTCGCGGGTTTTTTGCTTCTCTTGTCTTGGTTCTTCGGAAAAGACAACAGGTCCGATATCTCAAAACTGCTCATGGTCTATGTCCTCATCCATGGCCTGATCGATACGACCTATTGGAAGAACGATCTTGCGGTCATGTTCTGGCTTGTTTTGGGCATTGCATGCTCTATGAAGCCGGGTTTCGAAGAAAAAGGCCAAAGCAAACATATCCGAGGCGCTTTTTAGGTTGACTTTAAGCTGCAATAAGGTTATTATTGTTGTAGTTAATTGGCAGCTTTTTTTGTTTATGCCAAAGTAAATTTTAATCAAAATAAATGTCAGGAATAATCGATAGTCTAAAGGAGAATCAGGGGGTCATAGTTGCTGGACTGGTGGCGTTTTCAGCGGTAATTCTGGCCTGGAATATATATCTGCAAAGGAATCTTTCACAGATAAAGAAGCGCAGCAGGGTCTTTTTTGAGAGCAAGGAAGCAAAGGACCTGGAAGAGATAATATTCAATCAGATAAAGAATGCGAATGAGGCGAAGGTGAGTATGGAGAAGATGTTTATTGAAAATGCCGACATGAAGAAAAAGCTGGATTTGTGTATACAAAAAGTGGGAGTGGTCAGATTCAATCCGTTTGCCGAGGTCGGAGGAAACCAGAGCTTTGCGATAGCTCTGCTTGACAAGCATCTTAGCGGTGTTATCATACTTAGTCTTTATGCGAGAGATGGCGTCAGGGTGTATTCGAAGGCGTTGAAAGACGGAAAGTCCGAATACAGGCTCAGTAAAGAAGAAGAGGAAGCGGTTAAATTAGCCAGTACCGACATAGCTTAATTCTACTCGTTCAGTTATTTCAGAAAGTGGTTTGCCGGCAGGTCTGTCGTTGATATCTTGCCGGTAAGGTGATAATGGCACTAACGTCGGATAAGAGAGTTTGGAGGCTTAAATCAAATAAAATCCCATAATGATCAAACAAGAAGAAACCGAACTTGACGAAAAAAAAGAAAAAACCATTCTTGAGATCCCTGAAAATATAACAGTGAAGGATCTTGCTTTGAAAATGAACATAAAGCCCACCGAGCTCATTACGGTGCTGATCAGGAATAAGATATTTGCGAATATAAACGAGGTTCTTGATTTCGACACGGCATCTATTATTGCCGACGATTTCAATTTCGAACTTGCAAGAGCAAGATCGGAGATGGACAAAAGAAGGCAGCGACTCAAGACGGAAACCGGAAAGGGAGGAAAAAAGAGGCCGCCCGTCGTTGTTGTCATGGGTCATGTTGATCATGGAAAAACAACTTTGCTTGACAAGATCCTCGAGACTAACGTTGCAAGCAGCGAGTTCGGCGGGATCACCCAGCATTTCAGCGCATATCAGGTGAAGAAAAAAGGAGAACTGATAACCTTTCTCGATACCCCGGGACATGAGGCATTTCATGCTATGCGCCAGAGGGGTGCGTATATAACCGATATTGCGGTCATTGTCGTTGCGGCGGATGACGGAGTCAAACCGCAGACCATCGAGGCCATCGATTTTGCAAAAAGCGTGGGGGTTCCGATCATCATTGCGATGAACAAGACCGACAAATCGGAAGCCAATATAGACAGGGTGAAGAAACAGCTTGCGGAGATAGACCTGCTTAGCGAGGATTGGGGAGGAAAGACGGTTTGCGTCAACATTTCCGCAAAGACCGGAGAAGGAATAGATCAGCTTTTGGATATGATCATACTCAGTGCGGATATGGAAGAGCTGAAAGCAAATCCGAATTCCGTGGCGGAGGGATTTGTTTTTGAATCGAACCTTGATCCGAAGATCGGGCCTGTCGCAAAGGTCCTGATCCAGAACGGGACATTGAAAGAAGGAGATTATGTGACCGCAGGCGGCGCGTGGGGAAGGATCAAAAAGATCTCCAATTTTGCCGGAAAAAAGATCACAAAGGCTCTGCCTTCGGCGCCGGTCACGGTTATCGGCCTGAACGGAGTTCCAAGGGCGGGATCGCTTCTTATGGCCGAAGAAAGCAGATTTATTGCAGAGAAAAAAGTGAAAGAATTCCTGGAAAAGAACAAAGGAGAAATGGAATCGAGGCCTGTCACGAGCGCAAAGATGAAAGAGAAGATCGAATCCAACCAGGTAAAGAAGCTCAATCTGATAATCAAAGCGGACACGAAAGGCTCGCTTGAGGCCATTACGGGAATACTCGAAACGGTTGGAAATGAAAATGCCATAATTCAGATGCTGAAGGCTGGAGTCGGGAATATAACCGAGACCGATATCAAACTGGCGCGTTCTTCAAAGGCGGTAATTGCGGGATTCAATATAAATGTAAGTTCCGATATTAAAAAATTCGCGGAAAAAGAAAAAGTTAAGATCAGGATATATAATATAATCTACGAGTTGGTAAATGATGCAAAAGAAGAACTGGCATCACTTCTCGAACCGGAGACCGTCAGGACGGACCTCGGAAATCTCAAGGTCATTGCGATGTTCAAGTCCGGGAAGAAGTCGGCAAAAATCGCCAATATAATCTTTGGCGCAAAAGTTGAGAACGGAAAGATCGAGAAAGCATCCATGCTGGAAGTCTTCCGTAAAGGAGAAATGATCGGAAAAGGAGTGGCAAAGGAGCTCCAGTATAACAAGAAAGTGGCAGATGAAGTTAAGGCCGGAAACAATGCGGGAATCACATATGAAGGAAATGTGCTGGTTGAGATCGGAGACGTTCTGAAAGCTTATAAAGAAGAAAAAAGAAAAGGAAAACTATAATATCATACCATCTATCTATGAAAGCAAGGATCATAAGAGTGAATGAACTGATAAAACAAGAGGTTGCCGAGATCATGCTGGAAGACATAAACTTTCCGGCCGGAACTCTTGTCACGGTTGTGGCGGCTAAAGTGTCCGTCGATCTTCGATATGCCGATATTATCATCAGCGTTTATCCTTCAGGCAACAGGGAAGCGGCGCTGGAGGCTCTGAATGAAAATATATATGCGATGCAGCAGATCATAAACAAGAAACTCTCCATGAAACCAGTTCCGAAGATCAGGTTCAGGGTTGATGAAAGCGCGGAATATGTCGAGAAAATAGAAAGGCTCATCAGAAAAAGCAAGGAAGAGTGATCGCGGCTTGAGAACCTGACGGCGCGTTCGTCCGGCTCTTAGATCGTAATCAACTCAAGGATGAATGAAGCGGCAAAAATAATAAAGGAAAGCAAGGATATTTTGATTATGGCCCATAAGAATCCCGACGGGGATGCTATTGGGTCTGTTTTGGGATTAGGGATCGCGCTTAATATTCCTGGAAAGACGATAACCTGCTTTTCCCAGGACCCGGTTCCGAAAGTATTCGGTTTCCTTCCGGAGTTATCGATGATAAAAAACAGCATCGAGCCAAAGGAATATGACCTGATCGTGCTGCTTGATTGTGACAATCTGAACCGGACCGGAATAAAGGAGTCCGGCAAAGTTTTCGAAGGTTACAAAAAACTTCTCATCATTGACCATCACCCGAGATCGGAAAATAATGAGTGCATAGGAAATTGCCATAAAGTGATAGATCCCACGGCATCTTCAACGGCTGTAATGATCTACTGCCTTCTGAAAGAACTGAAGATCGAGATAACGAAAGATATTGCGAACTGCATTTTCACCGGAATATTCGCCGATACGGGAAGCTTCCAGCACAGCAATACCGACGAGAAGACACTGAAGGTTGCCGCGGAACTGATGAAAAAAGGCGCAAGGTCCGAAAAAATAGCCAAGCAGATATTCAAGAACAGGACAATGCCGGCCATAAAACTTTGGGGAAAGGCCCTGAGCCGGATCGAGACCGATAAGGAGACAGGCATGGCGGTTTCGTATCTATCAAAGAAAGACCTTGAAGAAAACAATGTCAGCCAGGAGGAACTTTCGGGGCTCGTGAGCACCATAAACACCATAAGCGATTCCAAGTTCTCGCTGTTTCTGACGGAATATGGCGAAAACAAACTGAAGGGCAGTCTTCGAAGCGAGGAATATAAAGGCATAGATGTATCAAGGATAGCGAAAAGTCTGGGCGGCGGAGGCCACAAGCTGGCATCCGGATTTGAGATGGACGGCCAGATCAAGGAGAGCATTGAAAAGATAACCAAAATGATCCTGGAAACAAAAAAAGATCCTATAGCCAATAATCAATAGATCATAAAACAAAATGAACAGAGAGCTTAGCGAGCTTATCGATATGATAACCAGCATATCAATAATTTTGGGAGTATTCTTCTCGTATTTTCAAATCAGGAAAGCGGCGAAGTCCATCGAGGTGGGGCAAAAAGCGAACGCGATCAATGTTCTTAATTCCTTCACCAAGGAATATGACCGTATAATATTGGAGTCTGAGGAATGCATTACATCCAAAAAGGTGGCGACATGGTATTTCCGATTCTGGAATCTGATGACGAATGAATATCTTTTTTTCAGCAAAGGACTTCTTGACCGGAATATTTTCGAATTCTGGTGCTATAAGCTCTGTCTGTATTACAATTCAAAGCCGACTAAGGTTCCCTATAAGAAAGTCAGGACATACAAGCTCAGTCATCTGGAATATATGGTAAGCCATAACGGCAGCTATCCTAAGTCGGACGCGTTTTTCAGGGAGCTGATGGAGATCGCCGACAAGGAAAAGAATAAGGACGAGATGGCAAAAAAAGTGCACAAACTTGTTAAAAAATATTGCAAAGTAAATTGCTGACATGAATTTTGGAGCGCATATATCCATCGAGGGAGGGATCGGGAAAGCTCCCAAAAGAGCTCACACTATTGGCTGTGAGTGTTTTCAAATGTTTTCGAGATCTCCTCACGGAGGGAAGGCGGCAGACATCTCAAAGGAGAAAGCTGATGAATTCAAAAAAGAGCGCAAGAAATATAAGCTGAAAGGATGCTACATACACACGCCGTACTATATCAATCTAGCGTCAACGGACAATCGGATCTATTATGGGTCCATATCTGCCATCAGAAAAGAGCTTGAGGTTGCGGATCTGATCGGCGCGGAGGCGGTCGTTACGCATCTGGGTTCCGCCAGAGAGCTTGGAAAGGCTGAGGCGGACAAGAAACTTGTCCAGGGACTGGTAAAAATATTCCGGCATTCCCCTGCCTCAAAAAAGGAAACAAAATTCAAAGCGGTGCTTCTGCTAGAAATTACGGCCGGTGCCGGCGAGATCATGGGAGACAGTTTTGAAGAGATCTCGAATTTTATAAAAGAAACGGAAAAAGAGGTCAGGAAAAATAAATTGGGCGTATGCTTTGATACGGCTCATGCTTTTGCTTCGGGATATGATCTCAGGAATGAGAAGGCCGTGAAAAAAACTTTTGACCGCTTTGACAATATGATCGGACTGGAAAGGCTGGGGTTGATCCATTGCAACGATTCATTGGCGGATTTCGGTTCCCATGTCGATAGACATGACAACATCGGAAGTGGTAAAATTGGACTAGCCGGATTTGAAGCGATCTTGAACGATGCACGGCTCAAGAATATGGATCTTATAATTGAAACGCCAAATGGCAAAGAGAAAGAGGATATCGGGAAATTAAGGAGCATAATAAAAAAACTGAGATAAAAATTACATGAATGAAATCTTTCACAGTAAAAAAGCAAAATATGCAATAATAATTTTGTTTCCGGTGATTATTGCTGCGTCTTTTTTCGCATATGGAAAAAGCGATGGTCCTGCCACAAAGACAAAAGAAAACAGCCCCGTTTTGGAAAGCGTGGCTGTAAAAAGCTCCGGTACAGACGAGGATGTAGTGAAGGTGTCTCCTGCCACAAACGCTGTTGTCGTTGAAGATATCGATAGCGATGCAGGTATAAACAATGTGGATGGCGAAAACAGAGATGCCGGAGCGACCAAATGGGTGAAGGATATGATCGGATATAAAAAAGTGGAGGCCAGAACGCTAAACGTGCCGGCCGATCATAAGAAGATCCAGGATGCTATCAATAGTGCGAACCGGGGAGACATTGTCAGGGTGGCCGAGGGAGAATATGGGGAAAATATCATTATGAAGAACGGAGTGAGCCTGGAGGGCGCGGGGGCGCAAACGACCGTCATCGACGGAAATAATCTCGGAAATACCGTTACATTCAAAAGCGTTCGCGATCCGAGGACATATCTGTCCGGTTTTACGATAAAGAATGCCGGGAAAAGCCTGAGCGGCATTTCCATCGAAAATTCATCTCCCTGGATCCATGACAATTTTATCACCGAGAACGAGTTTGGAGTCTATATTAGCGGAGAATCCCGTCCGGTGATCCAGAAAAACATCATCAGGAATTCGAGCAAGGGCGTACAGGTTTATAATTTTATTGAAGAGAAGGAGACCGGGGATGTCGTTTCTGATGAAACAGATGACGCAGTCCGGGAGGATGACAGGGCGGTTTTGGATTCCGGGCAGGACAACGAGCGGGTTGCTCCTCCGGAAGAGTCAAAGACCAAGCCGGTCATTATAGACAATCTGATCACCGACAACAAGATCGGAATAGATCTTTATAATTCTCATGCCGACATAGAACATAATGATATCAGCTACAATAATCACTACAAGACATATCTTGGAGCGACCTACGGGATCAATATAAGCGGATCATCCTGTGAGATCTCAAACAACATTATAACCGATAACGGGATCTGCGAACTTTGCGCGGGAATTATTGCGGATGAAAACAGTCGAAACGTCCTGATAGGTTATAACGACATATGGAACAACAAAAATGACTTTTTGTGTTTTGGGGAGTGTGTTTTGGATGAGAATAATATTTCAGAAGATCCTCTTTATGCCGATACCATGCTTGGCGATTATAAATTACAGTCCGAATCGGCGCTTATAGGAAAAGCGAAAGACGGATTGGATGTGGGGATAAGATGGTAGGGATAATTTTCAATTAACAATTTTCAATTTTCATTAATTTTCAATAAAACAATTATCAATTGTGAATTAGGACATTGATAAATTGAATCAAAATTCAAAATTGGAAATTTGAGTTTATAGTTACGTTTAAATATGATCAAAGAATTAGAAGAACAATTGTTGAAATGCGAGAAATGTTCACTTTCAAAGACCAGAACTCATGTTGTTCCGGGAGAAGGGAGCCTGAAGGCTGAGATCATGTTCATCGGCGAGGGGCCGGGCCAGAAAGAAGATGAGCTCGGGCGTCCTTTTGTCGGGGCTGCGGGAAAACTGCTGGATAAGATGATAGGATCGATCGGGCTCAAGAGAGAGGATGTCTTCATCGCAAATGTGGTGAAATGCCGTCCTCCTCAGAATCGCGATCCCCTTCCCGAAGAGGTCGAGGCATGCAGGAACTGGCTGGACGAGCAGGTGAAATTGATCGATCCCAAGATGCTGGTTCTTCTCGGAAGGCATTCTATGGACAGATTCCTTCCCGGACTCCGGATATCGCAGGATCATGGAAAACCGAAAAGGTACCGTGGGCGGGTTTATTTTCCCGTGTATCACCCGGCGGCCGCGCTTTATAGAAGGTCTCTCATTGAAGATCTTGAGAAGGATTTCAAAAAGATACCGAAGATCCTGAAACTTATCGATTCGGAAAATGCCGATAGATCGAAAGATAAAGGAGAATCCGCCATAGAGAAGCATGAGATGGGGACGTAGGCGAAAAATTTCTAATTTCTAATTTCTAATGAATGACTCAATGAATTAATTTTAAAACATAAAGAATTATTTGTTGATTCTCAGCCCAAGGCTGATTCGTCTCGGAGGGAAAAATTGGAAATTCAAAATTCAAACATACAGTAGAAGCGGTTTATTGACCGCGCCTATATTTTATGTTAACTTATAATATGTTAAAAGCATCGCAGGAAGCGCATAGAAATGGCCAGATAGCCAAGCAGTAAGGCAACGGTCTGCAAAACCGTTATTCATGGGTGCAATTCCCATTCTGGCCTCCAAGAATTAACTTAAAACTCATAACATATAACTGAAAACCGGAGAAAATTCAAAAAATTTCTATCGCGTCACAGGTCATTAGTTATGAGTTATAAGTTTATTTGGCCGAGGTGGCGGAACTGGTAGACGCAACAGACTTAAAATCTGTCGATCGCAAGGTCATGAGGGTTCGATTCCCTCCCCCGGCACAAAATTAACTACTAATCTATAACTGATAACTAATGACGGGATTTTGTTATTAGTCAATGAGTTATTTTGGACGTTTAGCGAAACATACAGGAAGCTTAAGATTCAGATTTTATGCCAGAGAGATAATGGCTCTATTGAGAAAATCCTAATCTGATACTTATTAAGCAAACATCTGATAGCTGATAACCCAAAACTTATAACAAAAGTTCAATTCTGTTACAAGTTACAGGTTATGAGTTATAAGTTATAAGCTGATGCGAAAATCGACGTTCTACATAGTTTCATTGTCTTTAGGCTTGATACTGTTTGTTTTTTCAATAAAGCAAGCGGGAATTGGAAGTATATTGGAATCTCTGTCTTTCTTTCCAACCTCTTCGATCATAATTGTTTTCCTCGCCAACTTTGTGGCAGCTATATTGATTTCCACTTTGCGATGGAAGATCGTGATCGAGGCGCAGGAAAATTGCAAGATAGATTTTTCAAAAGTAATGATAGCCAAGCTCGCGGGTTTTACCATGAGTTATATAACTCCGTCTGTTATGGTGGGCGGAGAGCCGATAAGGGTCTATATGTTGAAGGAAAGCGCAGGACTGAGCTGGGAAAAGTCGCTTGCGACCGCGGTCATAGACCAGACGATCTATTTCTTCTCGCTTCTCCTATTGATGATAATAGGATTTTTGTTTTTAGCGGACCATTTTTCACTTCCGAGGGGCATAACTTATGGATTTTGGGCGATAATTATCATAGGCATAATCGTTCTTCATATATTTTATAATAGAGTGATCTCCAAAACTCCGGGCCAGGAAGGCTTTTTCATGTTTATAATAAACACTTTCAGGCTGAATAAGATCCGGTATATAAGAAACAAGGAAAAGAGCATAAATAACACCGAAAGGATAATTTCCGATTTTTTCAGAAATAAGAGAGAGGCGCTATTCCAGGTGTTTATGCTTGCGGTTGCGGAAGTGGCTGCCTATCTTGTGGTGGTGTGGGTGCTTGCAATGTATTTGGGGGCAGAAGTGACGGTTTTCAGTTCCATCTCCATATTTGCCATCATAACACTGGCAAGCTTTGTTCCGATCCCCGGATCGCTGGGAAGTATGGAGGCTTCCATAACTTTCATATTCGACCTTCTGACGCTTGGAGGGGGCAATGGATTCACTTTCAGTCTGATCTTCAGGCTTGTGAACATACTGACGGTTATCGCAGGCTTTTTCGCAATTGTATATTTTGAGGTCAAGAACATAAAGGATAAATTCAAGCAGGCTCCTCAGGAACTGAGCGATTTTCACAGATTCATTCTCAACATATTCCACAGAAAAGATTAAGAAGGCAAACAAAAAACAACCCATTCTAAAGGAGTTGTTTTTGTATATTCCGGCGTCTTACTGCAGTATTTCGATTTCCAGATGCTTTGCGCCGAAACTTTTCGCTTCTTGTCTTGTTGGAAACCAGATGTCCACTCTGCTGTTAAATCTGACATTCATTCTGTCTTCAACAATGAATATCCTGTCAGGATATACGGAAGGAAATCTGACTTTTGTGCCAAACTTAAGGAAGTTTGACGCGATCGTTCCATTGTGGACATGTGTTCCGCTCGCTGTATAAAAGGGAGAGGAATCAGTCTGGTCCACGGTCGAAGAATATGCGGTTACCGTGACCCATTGCTTCTTTGCAACCTTAAGGGCTTCGGGTGCCATCTCTTCTTTCGGGACGATCTCCGTGTTTGAGTTTTCAACAATTATATCTGTTGCCGGCAAAATCGTATTCGCGTCGGCAAGAACTGCTAATATTGGCGAATTTATTAATGTACTTTTCTTTTCAAGGCTAGTGTCGTTTGTTTTGGTGTTTGTTTTGGCTTCTACCACTTCGTACTGCTGACTGGTGGAGTTCAATGTGATGCTTACTATGGCCAAAATGGCTATAATAAGCGAAAAATTGACTCGGTCGGCGATCCAACCTTTACTCATAAATTGTATTAGCCAATTAAAAAATTCCTTTATAGGAATTACGCCTTATTCTATCATATAAATAATATTTTGTCAATAGTGAGACAGGGGCGCCAGGGAGCATAAAGGTATTTAAAAAGCACAGGAAATATCCAAAAATATTTGAGAAATTTCAATAAGTGTGCAATAATTTAATATAAATGCCTTGTTAATATTTTTATCAATGAATTTTTAAAAATTATATGCCTCCAGATCTCAATTTATACTTAGGATTGTTCATCTCCAGTCTTCTCTCGTCCTCTTTTTTTCCAATGACATCCGACGGAGTCGTTATTTATCTAGTTTTAAAGGGTTTTGATGCGTTGACTGTCGTTTTGGTTGCATCCCTGGGAAGCTATTCGGGATTCTGCTCGATATATCTGGTAAGTTATTTTGGAAGAGAGGTTTTGCTTGATAGGGTTGTTAAAATAAAGAAAAGCAAGATGGAGAAGGCAGAGAAGTTCTTTAAAAAATACGGATCCCTTGCTCTTTTTTTCGCCTGGCTCCCCTTTATTGGCGAGGCCTTTGTGGCGATTGCCGGCATATTTAAGGTCAATTTTCTCGTTTTTTCGATTATGACTTATGTTGGAACGCTTTTAAGGTTTGCCGTGATCGCCTATATTTTCAAATATCTCGTGTGACCTTATCTTCAGTTTATGCGCCAGTTAGCGTCTATTTCCCCTTGCATTATTAAATACATGTGATATTCTGTCTAGGTAGATATTGCGGGTGTAGTTCAGCAGTAGAACGTCTCCTTGCCAAGGAGAAGGCCGTGGGTGCGAATCCCATCACCCGCTCAAAAATTTCTCCGAAAGTTTTGAACTAGACGGATAATGCAAACTTGGCGGACGGATAATGAAAAAACAGCCCTGAAACAGGCCGTTTTTTTGTTTGTGCCGAGAGGCGGACTTGAACCGCCGACACAAGGATTTTCAGTCCTTTGCTCTACCAACTGAGCTACCTCGGCAGAATTGACTAATAACACAAAACTTATTACTGATAACAAAAATCATTTCTTAATATATTTCTTGAATCCTCCCAATTGTTTGGAAATACTTTCGCATTTTTTCAGCAATTTCTCGAACATTTCTTCAGATATTATTTTATTATGTCGCAAAACATCCAGTCCCGCCAAAGTTTCATTTGTAGATCCTATTGCGATATCGAAATATCTGTTTAATTCTTTGTCGGAATCTTTACCACTGCCTTCGGCTATATTCAGAACTATTGAGAAACTTGATCTTGTAAGCTGGTTTCCTAATTCATGTCTTAGTCCATTTGGAAGTTTGGAAACGATTTTTATGACAATCTGAAAAAGTTCTCTGGCATCTTGATATACCTTCCACCTTAGAAATCTGAAGGCTTCCATCAGTTATGGGTTACAAGTTATGAGTTTTCTGTCGATTTTGTGGACGCTGAGGGATTCGAACCCCCGACCCTCTCGGTGTAAACGAGATGCTCTAGCCAACTGAGCTAAGCGTCCAAAATAACTTATAACCTATAACTCATAACTAATAACCGCTCAGGGGCTTTCGTATTCCGTTATGGGTTATTTGTTATTAGTTTTCCGTTAGTTTTGTGCCGAGAGAGGGAGTTGAACCCTCACGCCCTTGCGAGCACAGGCCCTCAACCTGCTGCGTATGCCAATTCCGCCACCCCGGCGTTTCAAAATAAAAATGTAAACATCAAAATGTAAAATTTAGGATATCTGCAAAACAAAACCTACCTTTTACATTTTGACTGTGTAATATTTATTCCTTCTTCTCTGTCTTTGCTTCAACTTTTTCATCCTTTTTCGCTTCAGCTTTCACTTCCGCTTTCGTTTCTGCCGGAGCTTCAGCCTTTTCTTCTTTCTTTGCTTCAATCGGAGCTTTTGCTTTGGGCTTCTCTTCCTTCTTGATCAGTTCGCCTTTCGGTTGAGTCGCTTTTCCAACTCTGTCGCGCATATAATAAAGCTTGGCCCTTCTCGCTTTTGTCGTTTTGATGAGTTCTATTTTTTCGATTGCAGGAGAATTCAAGGGATAGATCCTTTCGACGCCAACGCCGTCAGAGATCTTTCTGACCGTTATAGTTGCGTTTATTCCTTTTCTGCCTCTCATTGCGATCACAAGGCCTTCATAGACCTGAATTCTTTCCTTCGTTTCCATTTTCTTGCCGACTTCCTTGGTTTCGAATATCTTCTGGTAGACTTTGACGATGTGTCCCGGTCTGATATCCGGCATATCTGTCCTGGTGCGGCTTTGGTTGAACTGTTGTAGTGTAACTGCCATATTATTAATAATGATATTAGTAAATTGTCTTTTCTTCGAGTATTGGATATGAAAATGATCTCTTTTTTAACTCAAAGACATTACGCTATATTTAGCGTTTTGACTACTTTATGTTACTTGAAAATTATAAATTAGTCAAGGATTGGGGATTTCATGAGATTTTATCAAGGAATTCCGCAAGATCTTCAGGAATTTCGGAGGTAAACGTCTTTTTTCCCAGAGCGGGAAGTTCGATCTCCAGTTTGCCGGCATGAAGGAATTGTCTCTCGGGTTTTGGCTCGATTTTGGCATATTTCTTCGAGAAATATTTCTTATCCCCTGCTATCGGGAAGCCAAGAGCTTTGAGATGAACTCTTATCTGGTGCATTCTGCCGGTTTTCGGGATCGCTTCAAGGAGAGTGTAATCCTTGAATCTTTTCTTTACGTTATAAATTGTCAGTGCTTCTCTGGCTTTTATGTCCGTCTTCTTTTTCGAGTCGATGGCAGTTTGCATTTTCGGGTTTGATCTGGATCTTCCGATCGAAAGGTCTATGGCGCCATGGTCATCCGGAACGCTTCCATAAACAAGCGCGGTATATGTTTTTTGGACGAGCCTGTTCTTGAATTGGTTTTTCAGGAATTGAAAAGCATCATTGTTCTTTGCAGAGATCAGGACTCCGGAAGTGTCTTTGTCCAGCCTGTGGACTATGCCCGGCCTGGTCTTGTCTTCTCCGATATCTTTGATTCCGGGAAAATGTTCAACCAGAAAATCGACGACCGTCGCCCCCTTGTATGACGAGGCTTCATGAACCGGGATCCCGGCAGGCTTGTCGAGAACGACGACGTTGCTGTCCTCATAGATGATATTTATTTTCGGCGTTTCGTATTTCTGTTTTGCGGCCGGAGACGTTTCCGATTCAATTTCCGGTGCAATAGAAATTTCGTTGCCAGTCTTAAGTTTATATGTCGGTTTTGCGGTTTTTCCATTCACAAAAACACAGCCGTTTTCGATGCGGTTTTTCCAAAAAACGCGGGATTTGCCAGGATATTGTTCTGCAAGGAATTTGTCGATCCTCTGATCGGATTGTATCTCAGTAATTTTGATTATCCTGTTTGCTTCCATATAAATGCATATAGGACTTAGGTGTCATCTCGAGCAAGGTATTGAAGCGAAAGCGACAAGACGAAGTCGAGAGATCCCTCTTTCGGCTACAAAGAGGAATATAAAGCGATATCCACATTAGAGCGATTTCTCCATTTCGCTCGCTCGTATCTCGTCTCGCTTCAGTCGAAATGACGATCAAGCGCGAAGTTCTAATATATAAACTATTATGATTATATATCATAATTCATGCGCAGTCTAACGGATGCGATGCATTGCAAATAATCAGCAATAAATATACAATATAGATAATCTAACGCAAAAAAATGAATGAACCAATCTATGCGATCATAGCAGTTTCGGCGGTAAGCGTAATTTCGCTTATCGGAATTTTCACCTTGTTTGTCAATGACAAAACTTTGAATAGTATTATTCCTACAATGGTTTCCTTTGCCGCGGGATCGCTTCTCGGAGCCGCGTTTTTCGATGTCCTTCCCGAGGCGGTTGAAACCGGAGGAACGGGAGTGTTTTCATATGTGCTGATCGGAATGCTGATCTTTTTTGTTCTTGAGAGATATATACACTGGCATCATTGCCATGATGATGAATGTGAAAAACACTATCATCCGGAAACATATCTCAACATAATCGGCGACGTATTCCACAATTTCATTGATGGCGCGCTCATTGCGGCGGCATTCTTTTCCGGCATAGAGATCGGGATCATCACGACGATTGCCATTATGGCGCATGAAATTCCGCAGGAGATCGGAGAATATGCCATTCTGATACACGGTGGCATGAAGAGGAGAAAGGCGATATTTTTCAATTTTGTTTCATCCCTGACTGCAATTTTGGGAGTTCTGGCAACTTTTATTTTTGCTTCATCGATCAAGGGATCCATACCATTCATTCTTGCGATCGCAGGCGGAGGTTTTGTGTATATTGCGACTGCAGACCTTATCCCCGAGATCCACAAAGAGAGAAAAAGCGCAAAGATGATCGTGCAATCCCTGGCGCTGTTCTTCGGCGTTCTGGTGATCGCTCTTGTGAAAGAGGTGTTTCCGGGATAATCCCACATAAAAGCACAAATTCCAAATTACAAACTCCAAACAAAGCACAAATGGATGATCCCGTATTTAAATATGGATATCACGTTCAAAAAAAATGGACTCATTGTCATTCTGAACAGAGCGGAGCGAAGTGAAGAATCCCAGTAGAAAAAAATAGCGCCTTATGTAACGGGACTCTTCGACCCGCTTCGCCGAAGGTTGACAGCGAGGCGAGCGGGCTCAGAGTGACAAGTATTGCATAGAAGGGATATTTGCTTTTACAATACCTCAAGACAATATAGTATGAATAAATACTATGTTTATATAGCTTCGAACAGCAGAAATACAGTTTTATATACCGGCATTACAAATAACATAAATCGAAGAATGTTCGAACATAAAAACAAATTAGTTAAAGGTTTTACAGAAAAATATAATGTTGATAAATTAGTGTATTGTGAAGAATTTAATTCTCCAGGAGAAGCAATTGCCGCCGAAAAGAAAATTAAAGGATGGACAAGAAAGAAAAAGATAGATCTGATTAAGAGCGCTAATCCCGAATTTATGGATTTATTGGTTTAAATGCGGGATTCTTCATTTCGCTTTGCTTCATTCAGAATGACAGGATTTGGTTCGGGGATAATACTATAAAGTGTAATGCTTTGGAAATTGTTTGTAATTTGTTTATTGTGTGGTTTGTGATTTAAAAAAAACGCCCTATGCGGGTGTTTTATTATTATTATCATGCCGTGAGTTAATCTTGTGGGCCCGAGAAGAGTCGAACTTCTGACCTTTACCGTGTCGAGGTAACGCTCTAACCAACTGAGCTACGAGCCCTGGGAAAATGAAAAATTGAAAACTAAAAATGAAAAAGTAAAATAGGAAAAATTTGATAATTTGTGTCAAATCTCAGCAACTAATGATGTTTATTTTTTCATTTTGCAGTTTTATTTTACCTCTATAGCTTATCAGAAATCCCAAAAAGCGCAAGACGTTAAATAACATATAACTTATGACTCATAACTTATAACATTTATGCATTAAGTCGTTGAATAACATTATGTATGAAGGTAGTGACAAGTCGCGACTTGTCACTACGGGTAGCATTCAACGTGCAGGGAATTACAGAACGGCAATTTCATGAAAATACTCACTTTGTCATCCCGCACTTGCCTGTCCCTGCCGGCAGGCGCATTAGGAGGAATGCGGGATCCATTTTTTTAGGTCAGTCTATTACGTGGATCAGACTGTCCGAAAATGTCATCCTGATCCGCCGATTGGCGGAAAAGGATCCCGTGGAAGAAAAGAATGCCTTATATGACGGGACTCTTCGACAAGCTCAGAGTGACAGAAAAAAAGGATTGCGCTATATTGAAATGCAAATCCTTGACATTGCCGCATTTCGTGTTACATTTGAGACAAAGAAAACTTTGGAGGAATACAAAAATGCCAGTAGACCTTGGGCAACGAAAAGAAGAGGAATCGAAAAATCGTGAAAAATGGACAAAAATTCAAAAAGAATGGGATGATAAGAATATTGATTTTTTACGGAGAAATTCAGGAAAAGCTTTCACAGAAGATGAGGTAATAGTAGAGATCGGTTACGGTCACACTGGGATTTATCCATACTGTCCCCTTCAGTTTCTCGCTAATCCAAAATCTCTAAATTATAATAAACACATAAAAACGTTAGAGAATTGTATCAGCAGGAATTCTCATTATTTCTGGAGTGAAGAATAGAATTTAATACGGTTTGTATATTCCAAGAGTCTTCTTGGGATTTTTTTATTGAGGGGAAATGTAAATAATGTGATTGATTGAATTGTATAACTATTTCCCCCTTTGCAAAAGGGGGATTAAGGGGGATTTCCGGGTGAGGGCAATTAATAAATTACAAAATCCACCCCAACTCTCCTTTGTCAAAGGAGGGGGCTATCGGCATGTACAAAAAAACAGCCTTTATGGCCGAATAGCAATAGAACTCTAATAACACACCCCCAACCCCCTCTCGAGAGGGGACTTTATTTCATATAAATATAGCCTCTAATGACCCGGCTGTTGATGTCGAGGACTCGGACGCTGGTTCTGTTCCAGCCAACATAGTTCATTTCGGAGATGGTCACCTTGTCGCCATTTACGCCTTCAACCAAAGCCACGTGGCCATACCACTTGTTCTCGGTCGTCACCATGATCGAGCCTACGACCGGGGTCTTTCCGGTTTCATATCCGAATGCTCGGGCATTTGTCAGCCATGATTTCGCATGTCCGCTCCATGGAACATAAACCTTGCTTGCGACATAATACGTGCACTGTCCAAAGACGAATCTGTGGCTTCCCAAAGGGTTCTTGAATGTCGAGGATGATTTTGCCGTAGAAACCACTTTTCTCTCATTCGAGTCCCTCGGTGGAGCGACTACTCTTGGCTTCAAGGGGGCTGCGGTCTCGCCATTCGGAACTATAAGCATTTTCCCTTCGGATCCTTCGGGGAATATTCCGTCTGCGGGAAGAGAGTTGAAAGCAATGACCTCGTCCTTATCTGCTTTATATAGGTTTGCGACCTTCTCAACCGTATCACCTTTTTTTACTATGTGTTTCACGCCGGTTACGGGCAGGATCTCAAGGTCCTGTCCGGGCCTTATATAGTCTCCAACCTTCATATTGTTCGCCCAAAGGACGGTGTATGTCGAAACGCCGAAAGAAGTTGCGATCGAACTTGGAGTGTCTCCCGATTGGACGGTGTACTTGAAAATTCCATATTTGAGATTGGCCTGTGATTCGTCATAAAAGCTTGCCGGAGCCATAACATAGTTTCCCTGGATAATTGGGATCGGATCTCCCAAGGCTTCAGCGGGATCTTCTTCATCGTCGACCAATACGGCAAGGGTATTTGAATCCAAGTCGGCTTGGTCGGTCGTAGAATTGGTCATATTTACCAGAAAATTAGGGTCGGCGCTGGCGATCTTTGCCATGGAAACAAAGCTGGATTGATCCTCGGCATTAACCTCAAGGCTTTTGACCACTATGCTTCCACTGTCATCAGAGCCTCCTTTTCCGTCAAGGAACCTGAAAAGCATGCTTTCGTTCTGCAGGTCGCTATCGTTTGTATAGATATTTGTGACAACAACAGAAGACAACAAAAAAATTACTGATGCGACAGTAATATGGCTTCTACAGAAAGACAGCAGCTTATAAATAGGCCTTATGATCCAAACACCTTCTTTTTGGCTAATCTGAAGGGTTTTTTCATTCTGCTCTAGGTTGTTGATAGAAACATTAATTCGTGTATTTCCTGCAAACTTAATGCTTTATAACCCCAATTTGCATCCTGAAGTTCCATGCTGAATGGCTTTCTCGGGTCAATCGGCAAAAAGCTTAGAAATTAACCAGTTACTCACATTAACCAATTTACCATGAGAATGTTCTGGTGTCAATAGAATTTAGTGTCACATCTATATTATATAAAATATAGGAGATCATGTCAAGTTGATAAATAGAAGAAAATCGTGCGTCGGAAAGTTATCCCATTTTTGTTTTTTTGGATCATTGTGATAGAATAAGTTGTAACATTTGTCAGCTTTTTAGGTTCTTAGTCTCTTAGTCAGAGGCATCTGACAGTTGCTTTTGAAAGGAAGCTGACCGTTATGATCCAATAATTTACTTAAAGGAAAGAATAACTATGAATGACTTGCTCAGAGACCTAAATTCTCGTCAGCTTGAGGCCATCACTTCAACGGAAGGTCCGGTTTTGGTTATTGCCGGGCCGGGATCCGGGAAAACGAGGGTTTTGACGCATCGCGTGGCATATCTCATTGCAAAAGGAATAACCAAACCGGGGAATATTCTGGCCGTGACCTTCACCAACAAGGCGGCGCGGGAGATGCAGGACAGGATCAGGCCTATGCTCAAGATCGAATACCCGAGATTCAGCTTCAATACGCCCCTGCTTTTTTCGCCCGTTCCCACGATCGGGACTTTCCATAGCGTTTGCGTAAGGATACTCCGGGCCGAGGCTGAAAGTCTGGGATTCAAGAAAGATTTTGTCATTTTCGACGAGGATGATCAGCTGGCGCTCGTGAAAACGGCTATGAAAGAGCTGAATATAAGCAAAGAACAAATGAATCCGAACTTTGCCCGGAACTGGATATCCAGCGCGAAAAATGAGCTAAAAAAGCCTTCAGAGTGCGAAAATATGGCCGAGGACTACATAAGCGAGAACCTCTCAAAGATCTATGCCATCTATCAGGACCGCTTACACGCGAGCAGCGCTTTTGATTTCGACGACCTCATCATGAAAACAATAATTCTTTTCGAGACCAAACCGGAAATTCTGAAGAGATATCAGTCGGTCTTCAAATATATCATGGTGGATGAATATCAGGACACGAACTTCGCCCAATACAGGCTGATCGATCTTTTGGGCCGGGCTCACGGGAACATCTGCGTTGTCGGAGATGACTGGCAGAGCATCTATAGGTGGAGAGGTGCGGACATCGCCAATATTCTGGAGTTTGAGAAGAACTATCCCGATGCGAAAGTCGTGAAGCTCGAGCAGAACTATCGCTCGACCCAGCTCATTCTTGATGCGGCATACGGCGTCATTTCAAAGAACATCAACCGGAAGGACAAGAAACTTTGGACGGAAAGAGGCGGAGGAAGCCAGGTTGTGGCCTATGAGGCGGCTGATGAGAAGGGCGAGGCGGACTTTGTGATCGGCGAGATCGCAAAGCTATACAATGGAAGCTATGGAAATAAGGTTGAGCTCAGCGATATAGCCATACTTTACAGGACCAATGCCCAATCGCGGTCCATTGAAGAAGCATTCCTGAAATATAACGTGCCGTATAGAATAGTCGGAGGCATCAAGTTCTACCTTCGAAAAGAAATAAAGGACGTTGTCGCCTATCTCAGGTTTATCCAGAACCCGTTCGATGTGATGAGCTTTGAACGAATCGTGAATATTCCTCAGCGGGGCGCCGGAAAAGCCACTTTAGCCAAAATTGCGATGGAAGCGAGGAAAAGCGGGAAAAGCTTTATTGAAACGATCGAGAGCTTTTCGGGCGCCGGGATAACGAAAAACAAGATGGAAGCGCTGAAGGATTTTGCACGGTCCGTCAGGAAGATGGAGGCGAAGAACGAGAAGACAAAAACTTTGGAATTTCTAGATTTAGTGATAAAAGAAGCGGAATATCAGAAATATGTCTGCGATGGGACGGAAGAAGGCGAAGTGAGATGGGAAAATGTGAAAGAGCTTTATACCGCTCTTGGAAAATACAATGAATTTCCCTGGAAGGACGGGATCAGGATGTTTTTGGAGGAAGTGTCGCTCGCGACGGATCTTGATAATGTGAAAGACGAGGAAAAATCCGTCACTTTGATGACGCTCCACTCGGCAAAAGGACTTGAATATGATACGGTTTTTATGATCGGGATGGAAGAAGGGCTTCTTCCCCACTCCAGGAGCATTGATGACCCGGCGGAGATGGAAGAGGAACGCCGGCTTTGCTATGTCGGCATAACCAGGGCGAAAAGCAGGGTCTATCTTGTCTATGCCAGGGTGCGCAGGATATACGGTTCGACACAGATCAACAATCCTTCCCGTTTCATCACCGACATACCCGAGCACCTTGTCGAAATGAAGAATCAGGGATATAGTTATCTCCGGGATGCAACCGATGACGGCTATCGGGATGAGGGATATGAGGAGGAGAGCGTTGACATTTGGTAATTTTAAATTTTAAGACTTCCGGCAAGAACTCCCTGTGGTGTCCTTAAAGACCCACAGGGATGAATTGCCGCCCGTACCACTTGCGATAGGCATGTTGTATAATGATTGCATATGATAAATATAGAAAGTGACAC
>JBAZUT010000014.1 GCA_041661265.1 Candidatus Paceibacterota bacterium
TCCTGTGGGTAACTCCATTGACATGCAACGGGGTTTATGTTATTTAATTAATATATGAAAAAGGGGTTAAAAAAATGCTGGAAAAAGTTTGTTAATTTATCGAAAACTTATTTAGATATGGAGGACGCGAGCGATTACGATTTAGCTCTGGTCCTTTTTGTTTTACTTTTGATTCCTATTTTCGGATTTTTTGGTATAATTATAGATATAAGATAAAAATATGGAAATAACTTTCGATATAGTTTTAAAGGCTATCGTTGGTCTGGGAATTCCCACTATTATTGTGGCGAGTGTTTATATCGGCAGAAAACTCCAGATCCTTGATGATTTGAAAAAACATTCCGACAGCACTAGTAAATTTTGTATGAGTGCAACAAATTCTATAGTAGAAGTACAAACTCATTTGGCGAGTACGGGATTTGTGATAAATAATCGGTTGGCATATGAGAGCGGAAGTCCCTTAAAGCTTACTGATTGGGGTGAGTCTTTGATGGAAAAATCGGGATTTAGCGGGATAATGTCCGATAAAATAAAACGGGATTATCTGGTGAAATTGGTTCGAGCAAAAGATCCTAAGACAAATTACGATATTCAGCAGTATTCAATGGATTTGATGTCAGAGTTGGCGGAAGTGAATGACCCTGTGGCCATTCCCCTAAAAGAATATTCCTATAAAGAAGGGTTAAATTTAGAAATTATATTGAATAGCGCCGGACTTGTATTACGCGATGAAGTTATGAAAGAACTTAAATTTGATGATAAGATTTAATTAAATTTTATTTATGAAGGAACGGATCGGAAAATGGATAAGAGAAACTGACCTTACCCCTGTTATATTTATTGTATTGTATTTTCTATTACTAATCTGGCTTACTCCTAGCAATGAACCTCATCCGGCAGATCGTATCAATGCAATGACCGAAGAAGAAAGAAGTCTATATTTCAAGGAACAGGAACTTTATGATTCAAGAGAACAGTGGTGCGGTCCAGGCGGATCGTCTTGCTAATTATTTTTTAGGAACGTATGGGATTTCCATTGTCTTGATGACGCCATATCTCTGCAATAAATCCTGCAATTCTCTCTTGGCATCTCTTTCTTTGAAATACTTGCTTGATTCAATATCTATAGGATAAGCCTTGACTCCCGACGCTAAGTTTAATGCTTTAGCGAATCCTTCTAAATCTCCGCCAAACATTTTATCCAAATAACTGACACCCCTTGAAGTAAATAAGCTTCTAGCGATTAAAAGCCTTTCGGGGTCGGCAACGTAATCAATCTTCTTTTCATCCGTTTTAATATTATTTCTATATACCGGTTTTTCTACCGGTTTTATTTTTAGCAAATCCTTGATGAATTGCGGGGCCATTTTATACTCTTTGGCATTATAGACATCTTTCAAATCTTGTTTTCTAAAACTGTCCTTTCCTATTCCAAGCTCGATAGGAGCTTTCAGTATTGGATTGAATTGGCTAATCATTCGCAATACTTGATTTTCTCCAAACTGTCCGGCGAATTGCTCTATGGGCGTGCCATATTGCGTGATAAATTCAGGTTGTCCATATTTATCGTTTCCAACTTTAGTGAAAAATCCCTCTTTAACAAAGTCTGGCAAAAATTGCTTTTCTTCCGGCGAGACATCGCCCTGCGCATCTCTCATTGCCTTCATTACGTTGCTTATTCTTTGCGGATTTTCTCCCAATGTGCTTAGTTGTAACTCAAGATTTTTTCTGGTAAAGGAATAGAAAGGCATAATCCTGCGCATAATCTTGCTTTCAAAAGGAGTCAACGCCCGATAATCAAAACCTGCCTTTGTCGCCAGCCCTAAAGACTCTTTTACGCTTTTGCCACTTCTTAGTGCTGTAACATAGGCAGTCGCCTTTTGCTGTGTTTCTATAAAATTACCCACTGCTCTTGCTGATCTAAACGCTATGTTCTCCTGAGCTAATGGATTAAGTTTTTGCCCCAAAGTAGGAATTAATTTTGAAGTGTCTGCGGTTGCATCTCCAATATCGGCAATATAACTTGAAGAAGTGCCAAATCTTTTTGCAAACGGCTTAACTATCTGATTAATGCTATATTCTTTTGCACCAATTTTAAGAGTTTCTTTTCCAAAAGTTTTATTTCTCGCGATCTTATAGGCAATCTTTTGTCCTGTCGCTATATTCCTCGGATCTAACGCCTTCGGTCCTAAAACCTCATAATTTTGGATCAGTCCTGAAGCATAGTTCCTAACGTGAAATGGGGCAAATAAACCTGTAACGGATCTTTTAAATAGAGATGTTATGGCATCAAAGCCCGTGTGTTTCGCAATAGCGTCAATCGTGGCAAACTCAGGGCTGATAAGATTATCCAAAAACTTTTTGTCATTTTCCAATAAATATCCCATTGGTTTGCCGAACATTCCTTTTTCCTTAACTAATTTATATCCCGCTTTCAATGCCTCGTCTTCTGTTTTAAATGCGTTTAATGGTTTGCCAACGTCTCCGATCATTCCCTTGAGCTGTCCTCGTATAATATTGTCCTTGGCAATATCAAACTCTCTGCGTGCGAAAGCTTCTGCCGGATTCCTGACCATTTCCTCATCTTTCAAGAGGTTCTTAAATTCTTTTTTATAGCCTTCACTTCCGACTCTTAGAGCTTTAGTGCTTTCAAAGAAATTCTTGATCTTATCTTTTTTAATTCCAGGAAAATATACAGTGAAAGGATCGTCTATACCTGCGGATTTAGCGAACTTCTGCGTTCTTCCCATTTGTTCGGTGATAGTTTTTTGAACCAATGGATCGGAAGATTTGGCAATATCAATCGCCTCACCTGCTGTTTTGCCCGCATATTCCGCTCTCTTTCCAGCCAGCAATTTTTCCACTAGTTCATCTTGCTGTGAACTTGAGAGAGTACCTGTTCCTAACCTTGCGATATTGCTTTTGACTATTCCCTCTTTAGCTTTTCCCAATTCGCTCATCGTTTCTAGTCCTTTTTCAGCCACTCCTTTGCTTGTCCCGTACCCGAATTTAAACGCCTTGCCGAGTGCCTCTGTCACGCCTTCTCCGGCCATTCTTATACCAGTTTCAACCTTTGGGGCTACTTTCCCAACAATGGATAGGGTTTTTGATCCTGTTTTTCCAGCTAAGCTAATACCTTTTTTAACGACTGCACCGCCAAGATAAGTTGATGGATCAAGCAAAACATCACCTAGAAATCCTAAGCCAAATTTAGCTATTCCATTTTCTACTCCCATTTTTTCAACGACATCTTTATATGTTTTCTTCTCACTTTGACCGACGTCTTCGCCAGTAACGGCAGATTTTAGACCGGAAAAAATACTACCTCCATAAGTTTTGAGACCTTCTCCCATTCCTTTTTCCATTCCGGTATATACTGCGTTCCCAGTTTCAAACGCGCTTAATCCGGCTCCCAGTCTTTGAAGTAAAGATAATTTCGGTTTAGGATTCAATATCTCTTGTGCCTGTTTTCCAAGTCCGGCCTTTTCTGCCACGTCCTGCAGTCCTTCTTCGGTATTCAACACATTCTCAGTGGTTTTCTTCTTCGGTGTAATAAAATTGCTCACTCCGTTTTTTTTGGTCTTAGAAGCATTCAAAAGCCGATCAATGCTTGACCCCTTGGAAGTTCCTGATGATTTTATGAATTTGTCTATTGATGACATATTTTAGGGTTATTTTACGAATGATTCATTGTTTCCGGTTAAGAACTGAAACGATCCCTTTTTAGGTTCTTCGACTGTTTTTTCAGGAGCCTTAATATACAACAGATCATATATTGCATTCTTTATCTCCTCTTTGCTGATAAATCCTCCGTAATCTTCAAATAGAATATTTATAAGCTCGATAGGATTTGCGGTTAAGTCTCCGTCGTTTCTTGCTTGTACAAGTTTATTAAGATCACTATTGTAGTCTATTCGCGCTTCAAAATCGCTTTCATATTTCGGATTCTCTTTATTCAATTCGTTTACTCTCTGGTTTACTTTTGCCCGAATACCAACTGGAACACTTGTCAGTGTAAGTTTTTTGTCAAAGACATCTTGTGCGTATTGTTCAACGTCACTTGTTCCTCTCCCTTCCCCCGTTCCCTTCGGCACGTTTACAGCCGTTCTGATCTCACCCGTTTTTTCGTTCTTTTGAACAATATCTCCTCCTAGATTGTAGGGTTCGGACCATTTTTCAACTTCTTTTGGCGTATTTTTCTGCTTCTCCATTAAATTATCAAATTCCTGTTGATCCTTTTGAGATTTCATGCCGGCTTGTAAAATAGATAATGGGATTCCAGCTTGTCCTGCGAGTTTCGCCAACACGGCCTGATCTTCCGGCTTCATGGATTCGAGATCAATGCCCTTAAATTTTTCCAATATAGTGGCTAGGGTTAGTCTCGCATTATCTGATAGCTTGTCGGCTCTTGCAATGATCTTATCCTGTTCGGCCTGGATTTTGTCGTACATCTCGCTGTAGAGTTTTTGTTTGTTCTCCGCAAATCCCAATTTGGTTTTAAGACCTTCCAATAATCCTGTTCTCTTGTTCTGCTCGATTCCGAGTCTTGATAATAGGTTGGATTCCTGCGCGGCCATAGTCTGCCTTCTGAACTGTTCTTCTCTTTCAACATTCTGGATTCTACCCCCAATGTGAGATGTGGTCTGCGATCCCTTTTCTAATCCCGAAACGTCGCGTTGTGTTGCGATCCTGTCCATTTCTGCGGATTTTCTTAAATCAGCAAGTTCAGTTTCAAGGTCAGTTTCTTGCTGTGTCGGCTTGGACGCTTCAGCAAATTGGCCTTCGAGGTCGGTGTAGTTCTGTGATAATTCTTCATATTTTCCCTTGATCTCATCAATCGCAGTAGGCGCGTTGTCGGGTACTGTTGCGGGGTTGGCATATGCCTCGGCTAGAATTGAACTGTCAATAATCGGGTCGGTCTTAACCTCAAACTTTGGGGCGGCCGGGGTAGATGATGTTCCTACTGGTTCATTGGCGATTGCCTGCCAGTTTATTTGATCTGGAGCTATCCCAAGATCTGTGGCAAGTTGTGCATGAGACTGCTCCGGAGTCTGATTTTCTCCATATCTGAAACCGGTGTTTTTGTTTATTATCGTTCCTTCTTGATTTCTGAGATCTGTGTATTTTATCGTCATAAGTATGAATAAATTAAGTTAATGCGGTGTATGTCCAGTCTCCGTCAACGTAAACATATAGTCTTTTAGTCACTCCGTTCTTATAAAAAACAAATTGTTCCGGAAAGGTTTTAGGAATATATGCCGGAGCGGATGTATATATTTCTTTCATCTTCTCAACGTAAAATAGCCTCTTGTCGTTGCTTGAAAAAGCCATGCCATTTTCGAGTGTTCTTATTTTTTCTTGCAATGCCTGTATTTGTTCTTGCAATGCCTGTGTGTCATTCATAGTATATTGTTACTGACTCAATTCCTAAGTGGGGCTGTGAAGCAGTTCCTTTTATTTCAATTTGTATCATTACATTATCCCCAATAAACTCCGGATGAAATTCAAGAAGGCTTTGTGCTAAAACCGAACTGGAAGTCATGCCGTAATATCTGAATGGAGACACTAAAATATATGTATTGTCTTTCGTCACGTTCGGCAGCGCGCTATCCAGTGTCCATAGTTCGGTCGCTGTATCCGCTCCGCTTATCGCGGTAATTTCTCTCCTCAAAAATCCATTATAGCCCTGAACACACACAATCTCGTCCCCGACTTCGGCGTCCGCAAAACCGTTGATGGTGGCGTCTATGGTTATTTCGTTGGCATTTGCGCTATCGATTTTGGCTTGGGCGTATCTCCATGTCGGCTTATGGCAATCTGATAACTTGCAAATCACAGTACATGCTTCAGTTTCGGAGGCATCGTAATTTATTTCATCGGGAAGCATGTTTACTTCTATTTTATTTATGGACCTATCTTTCCCCAGGGGGACGGGACCAAGTATCACAGTACCCTGATTATTGAGCGATACTGGAAGAAATTTATTCAATACGCACTGCTTCGTGTTTCCGAGCTGCTCTATGCTCGCCGAATAAAACAGATTGTCCATCGAGCTTTCCCAGAACAAAATACCACCGACGCTTGAGTGGGAATGCTTAGCCAGCCCCAATGTCCCCGTATCATCATAGGGATAGTATGCCCACTCATCTTTTTCTATAAAATAAACATGAATCCCTTTTTTATCCTTGCTGAACGATCCGGCCCCTCCCAAAATATAGACCACATCTTCAACGACTATCATGCCCTTGGGATTTATGCTTATATCGGATCTATTGTTAGTCCCTGGCATTGCAGATAATGTCCTTGTAGAATATCCGTCGGTAAAGAATAATTTTGCTCGCGATGTTATGTATATATATCCGTTTTTATATGGAATAACTGACAATACTTCATTGTCTATTGATATCTTTTTATTCCAACCATTCGAGTTTTTATCCCATATGAAGAGTTTGCCTCTTGAGTTTTTATTCGCACCGACACATGTTGTGTCTCCATTAGATGCTCCGCATCGAGCAATATACCCGCTTTCAAGGAGCTTAAATTCCGCCGTGAATCCCGTTGTGACATAGGCTCCCCCGTAAACTATCTGAGCCAGGGCATCTCCATTTAGAATATAAAAGTCTTCATCGAACTCTATGATCTGTCTGCTGTATGTATATTCATCGTCCGTTAAGGCCGCCCAGTCCGGGTCGACGATCGCCCACTTTTCGGTATTAGCGAAAGAACCTCCCGCGCTTCCGGCTACAAAAGTGATCGTCAGGGTATTGGCGGCTATGCCTCCCGCGTTAATAGTCGCCAAGGTGTTGTCAGTTACGTTATATACAAGATCCCCCGCCACTAACCCAAGCGTCGTAAAATCGACAGACGTATCAACCAGTGTTGTTGTGCTTCCTCCTGTGGCCAGTCCCCTATAAATTCTTCCAACGCTGTTGTTGTGAGTATATATAACACTATCGTCATCTCCATAACCCAGGGCTTTTATGTCGGGATACCAACAGGGCTCGTTTGTGTTTATAAGCTTATATCCAGTTGCGGCATAATTAGAAACCCAAATATTAGAGTTGTCGTCTATTAGCCAGTAGGACATAGTGGACAGCTCGGTGCCGATAGAGTCCATCCCCTGAATAGTCGCTATCGTATTTCCAGCCTCTTTTTTCATCGTGGCCGTGTCTTCACTTAAAAAATTATTGGCATACCCCATAGCCATTAATAACTTAGACAATCCAGCTCTTCTTATGCCAAAATTCTCGGCATACAAAACAGGACTATCATCTCTCATCAGGCTGAAATTGTTTAGAGGTATTTTTCCCATCGCTTTACCTTAGTTCTTTATTCTTTGTCTTTGATTAAGATTTCCAACAGTCTTAACTCTCCCTGCAGCTTCACGTTCTCATTGGCTACTTCGTTGGCCTGTTTCTGTAGTTGTTGGATCTGCCTAGAGGTTATCTCAATTTGCTTTTCGATCTTCGATTTTTCTGATTTGAAGTCCATTTTTTTGGGTTTATTGATTATTAATTAGATTGTCTATTAATTCCACTGTGATTTTTCACATTGATTTAAAGTTAATTATTTATTCTCTAAAAGTTTTATTCTTTCGGTTAACTGCTGGATTGCCACAGTCTGCATGCTGAGCATGGCCCCTATGTCTCGAAGCTGAACGGTTTCTCCGTCTTTCTTTTCTTCTTTTCTCGCAAATTCCGGCAAGGTAGAATGATCGATCTCTCCGTTCTTTCCTTTTATTTTCATTATCTCGCTTAAAGCGTCTCCTTCATAGAACGGAGTCCTATCGGTGAAAGTGAGAGCTGAAACGTCAGCCACAAACCAAGCGTTGCCGTTTCCCGTAACCTTTATAAGTTCGGTTCCCCAGTTTTCTACAATCAATACAGTCTCGGCGGCCCCTAGAGCCTGAACGCCAGTTCCGTTCTTCTTTCCACCCGCTAGAGTTACGCAACCGACTGCATCTGTAGGATCGGCGTTTCCAAGAATACCGAGGATCACAAAGGCTCTTTGGCCTACTGCGTCTCCGAAGCCCCACACCCTCACGCCTCCGTCTGTGGCAGAGTCTAGTTCAATTTTTACATAAGTAGAAGTGTTGGCATATGCCGTTATGCCATGCGCAACGTTAGTGTCCCTCAGGTCGATAGAATGGGCCGTGGCCGCTCCTAAATCTGGAGTCGTAAATGAGGGGGAAACAAGGGGGGCCAATAGTGCGAAATTAGCGTTAATGACCGCCCTTGAATCCTTGAGTGTGTCTGTCGCGTTTATTGTTGTTACGGGCATATTTTAAGATTTATTTTTATTAGTCCATGCTATTGCGGTCAGCTCGTCCCATGTCTCGTTCGTGTTGCCCCAAGTGTGAACGGCCTGTTCCCATATCACGGCAAATCCGTTTTTGTATGGAGTGATGAACGCGGACGAATTCTTGCTTTTATTCGTGTAGGTTGGCGCGCTAGATTTAGATTTATTCGTGTAGGTGGCCATGTTAATTCATGTTTTTAAGTCTGAACCTAAAATGATATTTTCTGTCAATGTCTTTGTGGTGATAATATTCCTCAAGCTCTTTTATCTTTTCGTCCCATAAAACTTTTAAGTCTGATTTCAGAGGAAGCCGTTTAGCGATCGCCCAGTCTAAAGAAGCTCCAATTGGAAGCAAAATGTGAAACGGCTCATCAATTCCGGGTTCTTGTGTGGTATCTCCCACCACGAATTCGTCAATTTCTCTTGTCCACTCCAATCTCATTTGCGCGCCGGCGGCAACTTCAGACGATGTAGCAAGGGGGTATACCCAAATAGAATTATATTGCAAGTCATATCTCGGCATTGATTTATCGAAGTTGGCATCTATGTTGGCGTCATTACCGAGGCCATCTTCAATCTCCGAACTGTCTAAAGGTAATACCCTATTCCAATTAGTGCCGTCGTAAGTTATATCAACCCTTTTTATTTTTAGTACTTTTTCGCTTACGGGTATTCCATAATCTCTCTGGCTTGCGACCAGCGGAGTGGTCATTATCGGAAAATCGGCATGGTTGCTGTCATCGAAATCCCAGTCGTCTTGAGATTTCAGAATTTTAGTCACGACTGTGTGATATCGACTATTAACGAGCTGCGCGAATCGCGCCTTGAGCGTAGTGTTTCCCGTTATAGCCGCGTCTCCTAAGTTGGTATAGAATTCGCACATTTGGAGAATTCCGTTTTTATTTGTAGTGTCTGAAAAAACCATATTTTTAAAATTATTTATCTCGCGAAGGCGATTAATCCTGATTGAATAATGTCTTTGACTGCTGTTCCCCCCGAAGGCGTATAGGTGGCGTAGATGGAAGCTTTAATATTGGCAGTAGAAGAATCATCTACCAGTGGATCAACTGGAGTATTTGTAGCGTGATACGCATAATTATCTATATACATTGTTAGTCCAGTGTCGTAGTAGAATTGGATGCTGTATGAACCGCCCGTTTCCACTCCTAGCCACTCCCCAATTCTATAATTTGTGCTAGAGGTAACAGAACTAGACACGTTCCCCGAATACCAAACTGGTGTAGTAAAATCAGTTACTGTTATCTGACTTCCATCTCCCAAACGAGCCTTAGAGCTGTCTAAATATATTACTGGTCTTATATATTTAGTGGGATATGCGTCATTTCTACCCGTACAGTATATACTTATGCTTGTAACAGTGCCGCTGCTAGCAGGCGAATGCGTCCAAGTTCTTATGCTATTTATCCCAACATTTGCCGTTTTTGATGCCCCAATCGTTGTATATCCAAAAGTGTCGTTCGAACGAATAGGATAAACCGCATTGTCTAAAAAGTCTTGCGGGATTTCCACCGAGTAAATTCCATTTTCAATATGCAGGTTTCCCCACGCTTCCAGTCCGTTAGAGTCAAATAAGTGAGGTCTGTAAATATGAAAAGCTTTGCCTGTTGCATATGCCTTGCCAAATTTATCTACCATTCCGCCTTTGGTTTGGTGATAGACGGCGTATGAGCCGACAACTTCGGGCGGTCTGAAAGCACCTTCGGCTATTTCTTCGGGCGTGAGTTCGGGCTGATAGAAAAAGTCCAGCCCCTTGCTCTGTATCGTGAACTCTACCTTATTTGTTTGAGGTTTCTTTTTCAAAAACCAAACTAGCTTATATCCTCCCTCCCCCTCAACATAATCGTAATTTTCAATCTTAATATTTCCCTTTTCCCAGATGATTTTATCTTTGTCGGTTTTGACAGTTTCCTCGCCTACTTCGGTGTCGATGAGGCGGACGGAGAAATTCACTTCGTTTGACCAACGACATAATTTCACCTGCGGATAGAATTTATCGGGTTGTTTGTCATCGCCCACGATTATATTCAGTTCATCTTTCGGTTTTCCGTCATATTTATCCAGTTCAGCGTTCTTGATTTTAGACATTGCAAAGGATTCATTCACTATGGAATATTTGTCGGTAATTTCTTTGCTAAGTTTTGTTATATCAATTTTTGGCATAGTTATATTTCATATCCCGTTACAGTCACATATACATTAGCAGCACTGGTGGTGATGAGTAAATCGGCCGCGTCCTCCCCCGAAGCCATCGGATATTTTTCAGGAAACTGCAGTACAACGCCACTATTAGCCGCCAGTTCCGCTTTCCATACAGGATCATCTCCGGCCGCCTTGTCGTCTTCGAGCGTTACCGTAGCCGCCGCTGAAACCTGAATATACATCGTTACCACATGCCATCTCTTGCCTGCCGCAGGACTCCATATTATCCCGTCCGTAACCGCGCCAGCATTGGTATAATATTTTCTCGCGTAATTAGTATGGGTCGTTACGTCTATGTCGGGAGGAAGAAGTTTCCCAATAGCATTCGTTCCGGACGCTAGCGCCGGCAAGGTTACCACGTCCACATTTCCAATGTTATTATCTCCTGCGGCAATTGATTTTACTACGACCTCGTTAGCGTTTGCGGTTACTTGATCTATGCTTACCTTCCCGACTAAATTCGTTCCAGCAGGAATCGCGGAAGCGAGATCAACGTTCCCAATATTGTTGTCGCCCGCAGCTATGCTTGCTATGTCCACGTTACCTATGTTGTTATCACCGGCTGCTATGCTTGCTATTGCCACAGTTTCTCCGTCAAGAGTTACTATTAAATCGTTAGTCGTTACTTTTTGCTGTAATTGCGCACCTTGCGATCCATAAACAACTCCCAATAGTCTTGTGGCTTCGTCTGTCACATCTACGTTTACGGTTGCCGCGATAGATACGGGCTGAGTTGCTTGATAGAAAGTTCCGCTGACTGGCAAGGCAGTTCCCGATCCGTCGATTTTTAATCCGCCTCCCGCACCCAGCGCCGCAGGCAACCCCCCTCCTTGTAACGCAGAAGTAGCGGCTCCTGCCGGCAAGGGCAGCGAGGCCGCACTAATAGGCTGTGTGGCCTGCCAGAAAGTGCCTGTAACTGCTATTGAGGCGTTTAATATATCGATCTGCAAATGGCCGTCGGCATCCACCTTGATTGACTGGATATTCGTCGCATCATCTCCCATCATTAACGTTCCCGTCGCAGATCCTCTGACTGCTCCGTCGGCATATTGCGTTCCAGCTCCCGCTCCGACATAATTTCCATCAGTGTCGGTCAAACGAACAGCAAGAGGATTCGATCCGACATAATCAAGCACGGAAGCCTTAATGTTAGTATTCTCGCCGTCTTGGACCGGACCACCCCCGGTCGATCCCGATACCTGAACCACTCCATTGGCGTCAACTTTAATTTCGGTGTGATTGTTTCCGTCCCAGCCGAAAATCTCTGACCTCCAGTTGCCAGTTAGCACGTTATAGGCATTTCTTAACAGCGATTTAATGGGAATCATATTTCGTAAGATTTAGACATATTAGGGTTTGCCATTTTTTTTATTCTGAAATACTGATACAGCCAGTCCAGCCTCTTGACTCCATACGGAATTGCCGACATCTTGCCCTCAAAATCCCTCAAGGTCATCATTATTCCGCCCAAACTCTTATCAACAGAAACGTTTCTGCAAGTATTGAAAATATAATTCATTTTGCCTTCTTCGTCATTGGATATTTCGCTCAATCTTTCTATTTCGAATCCTAAAAACTGCGCGAATTCTATCGGTGTGATATTTGTGAAAGCCACGCTTTCCTCGTGCTTTTCCTCTCGTTCTTTAGCGCGGGCCTCTGTCATATCTTTTGGCTCTTCTGGTGTAATTGTGATCGGTTTATATTCCATTTTTTATTTAAAAAAAGGCGACAAAATTATTTTGCCGTCTCTTTGAAATATCTTTAATTTCCCTAAAAACTTAGATAGCTCATCGGAGTCCTTCCCCCGAATTTCTTATAGAAAATATCCCTGTTCGTTGTCCATACTTCGGCGATCTCCGGTATCTTGTCACACGTTGCTCTTGAGTAGTGATCCACTTTGGCATTCTTAGTAACGAATATTTTATATCCCTTATCCAGTACTCGCATGAAATAATCATCATCCTCAAAGTTTCCCCAGAGGTATTTTGTGCAAATGTATTCTCCGCAACATGGACACTTCCCCACATCGCCCAATACTTCTCTTCTCAATGTCCAAAAAAAACCGACGGTTCTATACTTATAGCCGTCGTCTTCTTTGTTCCTACTAAGAGGAAAAACTATTCCATTTTTTTCATCTTTCAATGCTTTAATGATAGCACTTTGCCAACCGTCTGTCAAACAAATATCATTGTCGGAAAGCGTAATTGTGTCGCCTGTTGCAAGAGCCAGTCCGTCATTCCACGCTCCGGCATTTCCATTGTTGATTTCGTTCCTTTGATATGTGTCTGCGACGGAAACTAAATAATCCCGCCCAATCGGGGAGGCGTTGTCTATGATTATGAGCTCATAGTCTCTAGTTGTTTTTTTTATGCTATCTACCGCCCTTTTGGTCAAGTCCAGCAATTCGCTGTCCAAGATCAGGCAAGGCATGATTATTGAATGTTTCATTGTTCGTTCCCCAATTAATTTTTAGCCACAATCTTTCGTGATAGTAATACATTATCACTCTTATTCCGTGAAATAACACAGTTATTGTCGTAGTCTGTTCGCTATTCCCGGTTACGAGATATGTGATATATCCCAAAAGGAATATTCCTATTATTCTCCAGGCTATCGACTTAACCCAGCTTCTTGTTTTTGTTTCCATAAATTTATTTTAACGGATTACAATGAATGCCGCACTCGAGTTTATGATTTCCGTCCTTATCGAGACAATTCCTCCACCTCCCCGCCCTCTCTGTTTCAGTCTCACTAAGTTCTTTGGTCGAACAAATCTTACAGCCAAGGCTTCGATATCCCTCTTTGTATTTGGGATGAATAGGGATCTTATTCAATGCGATATATCTCCAAATATCCAGCTCGGTCAAATTAAGAATTGGATTGATCTTGGCCAGGCCGTTACGTTCTTCAATCGTCTTAAAATTGGATCTTGTTATGCCTTCGGTAGATCTTACTCCTGAAATCCAAGCGTCCAGTTTATCAACCGCTTTTTTGAACGCATTCACTTTTGGATTGCCGCAGCAATTATCCAGTCCGCCTGTTTGCTCGAATGAATATTCCTTATAATTCAAATTCCATTTTCTCGATATTTTCTTTGAGAAATTATACGTTTCCAGAAATTCCGTATCAGCCATTACGGAAAATACCGGAATGTTTTTTTTCACTTCAACACACAAATGAAGCAAAACCATGCTGTCTTTGCCGAAAGAACAAGATACCGCAAGGCGAGGATATTTCTTGATCGCCTCCTTGATTATTTTCTTAGCCTCCTCTATTTTTTCTAGGTATGTCATAACCATTTTGTCTTAGGATTAATTAAATCTATATTGATATTATCTTTATGCTTCTCCACAAGCGCCAGCATTCCCTTAATAACATCATCAGTCAGTGGGTGCGGTTTGAGTCCCAGCTTCTCAAGTTCTGAATGTTTGGCGTTGTAATAATGTTCTTCGGCTTCTATGCGCGGATTCGGATAATGCTCAATTTTAGCTCGCGCGATCTTGGCAATCCGGTTCGCCAGTTCATCGATGGAGAATTGCTCGGTGAATTGATTAAATACCCTAAACTCTCCTTCTTTGGGCGGATTAAGTACGGCCAGATCCACGCACTGCAAAGTATCTGAAATGTTCAAAAATCCTCTCGTTTGATTGCCCTTGCCATAGACCGTCAAGGGAACTCCGGCCACCGCCTGAACAATAAAACGATTAATAACTGTTCCAAACATCTCGTCATAATGAAGACTGTCGTCTCCGCCATAGACCACGCCTTGATTTAAATCTGTGGCTCTTAATCCCCACGCCCTACAAGCGAACTCCGTGTTAACAGAATCGGCCACCTTTGAAGCGTGATAAAAACTTCCAGGCTTCTTTGGATATATCATTCGATCTTTTCTGCCGTTATGCTCAATGTTGATCCAGCCCTCCTCTATATCAATATTCGGAGTACCATATTCCCCCATTGTTCCCAACTTAATCAAGTGTGTGTTCGGGCAATATTCCTTAATGTCGAATAATAACTCTAAAGTTCCCAATATATTGTTCTCTTGTGTTTTGATCGCCCCGCTCCGCGTCATACTGTATGGAGCCGAGGGGATCTCCGCGTAATCTATGATCACATCGGGCTTAAAGTCTCTTAATAGCGTGCTGAAATACCAATCTCTAATATCGCACTTTTCCAGACCCTTATGCTCTTTTCTGAATAACGGCAAATTACCTGTTTGATTTTCGATCTCGCGCTTTATTAGATTGTCCACGCCTAAAACTTCATGCCCCCCTTTTTTGAAGTATTGCATTGTTGGCCAGCCGAGGTACCCGTCCGCGCCAAGTACTAATATTTTTAAACGCTTAATATTTTTTCCCATCGTTTTTTATAATTATGAAATTCCTTATTATGTTCGTAAGCTCTTTTTTTGATCTCTTCTCTTTCTTTCTCATGCAAAATATAATATTTGATTTTGTTAGAGGCTTCTTCCGGCGTATCAAAATAAATCTTAGTTCCTTCGGGGTAAAGTTCTTCGCATCGAGGAAATCTTTTTGTGATCGAGCAAGCTCCATGTCCGGCAGAATAGAAGTAGCGGCCGGAAGCATAACCAGGCACATCCCAATAGTGTGAAACATCCAGAACCGTATCAGAAGAATGATAAATTCTCGGCATATTTTTCCAAATCTCATTCCTACCCTCCACGTCATTGGCATTAAGGGTGGTGAATGGACATAGTTTTTCAATGTTATCTAGTAATCTCGCTCTTTTCTCATATGGCTCAAAATACATCTTGCCTCCGATGAAAACACAATTATATTTTTGACTCGGGTCTTTCTCCGATTCGCTGACGTAGCATCCGTGCGGAAGATAGGTTGATGGACATTCAAATGCTTCTTTCCACATATCCAATTGTTTGTAGTTCGACAAGAATATATGATCCAAATATCCCTTTTGCCTGATCCACATTTCCCATTCATCCCTATAATTTTCGTGATAATCCAGCATCCAATAAATCTGCTTAATGTCCTTGCCAATCAATTCCGGCAAGCCTTGATTAAGGGAGCTGGTCATGTGATGAAGTACTAAGTCAGGTTTGAAGTCCCGAACTTCAGCCGCTAAAACGTGCGGTTTGATTCCCATGGTCGGATCGATAACCTGATAATCCAGTCCCAATTCTTCTGCGCCCTGAATCAGTCCCTTGTGATCAGGGCCGAATGGTGCGCGCTTTCCTTCAAATACGATTGATACTTTCATAATAATTCGCAATTACCTAAAACCTCAATTGACGAGGAGTTTCTGTTCAACGTTTTAAATCCTAATTTTTGGAATAAATTGATAACATGGGGATTAACTGAACGAGCCAATACCAGATAGCCCTTGGAATCATGGCATACCTTTTTTATGACTTCTCCCGCATACCCCTTATTTCTGTCTGTTTTAACAGTAAACGTATTAAAAATAAATCTGCAGCCGTCGAACTCGAATATTGTGCAACCGCTCACGGGCATTCCATTAATCATCAATAGATAAATTTGGCGAACATACTTTTTATCCTCTTCGCTCCATGTTTCCGATTGCCGGAAAAATTCCAGATCAGAATCGTCAAATTTAAGCTTTGTTATTATTTCGTTCATTTTTGAGTTCCATTAAAAGCTTTCTGGCATATTGGCTATCTTTTTCGATCTCGTCGGGAGTAAAGGTATCTCTGATCGTGTGACTTCCTAAATGTTTGACAATTACACTATCGACTTTCTGCATTTTATATCCCGCTTCCAAAATTCTATACATCCAGTCGCATTCTTGGCCATAAAGTACAAACTTTTCATCGAAATATCCGATAGTTTCAAGAATTTGTTTTTTGAAAAGAAAGCAATATCCACTTAATGTTCCGTCAGTTGGAAAATCGGCCCCCATGCTCGGCCCGACAGCGGCCATTTTTTCGTCTGAATCCAAAACCTTTTGCAGTTCTGCCAGCCAGTCTTTCGTCTCAATGTAAGCGTCAGAATCCATTATGCAGATATAATCGCAAGTCGTTTCTTTTAGTAGTCTATTCCAAATCTTTGACATGTTGGCGTCGTTCATGGAATTGTCATATACCGTAATTTTATAGTTCTTGGTGTTTTCAATGATCCGCTTCAGGCACTCCGCCTCGATTTCCGGATGTTTGTATGTCAACACGATTATTTCAACTCTTTTGTCCATATTGCAAGTTTAAATATATGATTATTGGTGTCCCAGCCCCTGGTGAACCCTTCGCTATCCCACTCATCATGTCTTACGCCGGTAATTTCGGCATTTGGAGGTATAAACATGGCTAAATCTTCCTTGCTGTACCCGTTCATCCCTGCCACAATTACGCCCTTTTTGATATTTTTTAAAATATAATAAGGTTCTCTGCCGGTAAGCCATAAATAATAAACATCAGCCTCGGGAATTGATACATCCTGCCCTATTCCCAAATAGACCTCAATTCCCTTTTTTTTCGCCTTTCTAAACCTTTCCTCATTCTTTTCTATGCCGACAACTCTCTTGGCGTATTTTTTAAATTCCATCAGTAAATCTCCCTCGCAACATCCGACCTCACAAACTGTTTTGTCTTTAATGATGTCTCTGATCGCATCCGCCACTTTTAGCGGACTTCTGGTTGGATACTCTGCCATTTGTTTATTTTATCGATCACGTAATTAAATTCGTTCCCGCTTAATTTACTGTGCATTGGAATACAGATATAGTGCTTGTCGATCAGATCCATATTCGGACAATCGTTTTTGAATTTACGGAATACACCTATATCGTCATTTCTATTGTGGGCGATTGCCACCTCTATACCCGCTTCATCCATAGCCCTGCAGAAACTATCCCTGTCTTGAACTAAGATCGTATAGAGCCAATAATCATCGTTTGGAATTCTTATTACATCAAGAAATTCATTGTAAGTTTTTCCGATAAAAACTCTTCTGTTCAAATCCTCCATGACATGTCTTAATCCCACTAATCCCAAAGAGGCTGCAATATCATTCATGTGATACTTGAATCCAGACTCCATGACATCGCAAGAGATTTGTCTCGTGTGTCTTTCTTTGGCTGACGCATTTCTGTCTATCCCAAACCACCTTAATCTTTTAGCCCGTTCGTAGCTTTCATTATTAGGACAAATCAACATTCCTCCGTCTCCGGTCGTGATGTGTTTAATCGCCTGGAACGAGTAACAGGAATACATCACTTCCGGATGATGACTTACAGATTGAGCCATGTCTGCCACTATCGGTACGCCAAATTCTTTTAGCGCTTTATAATCACAATATTTGCCCCCGAAGTCCACCGCTATGATCGCCCTAGTCTTGTCGGTGATTTTTCTTTTTACGTCTTCGGGATCGATCGTAAGATCGTTCTTAATATCCGCGAATACTATTTTTACCCTTCTTCTCAATAAGGGCATATTCGTAGCCGAACAAGTGAGTACTGGAGTTATAACTTCATCTCCCTCTTTCAAATTTAAAAGCACATAAGCTAAGTGCAGAGCTGAGGTGCAGGAATTGAGAGCCACGGCATAGCCTCTTTGCGGACTTAATCCATCCGAGTCTATTTCTAGGTGTTTTTCAAACTCTTGTTCGAACATTCTAACTTTCGGACCTTCTCCGATCATTTTTGAGCCTAAAGTGTCCCTTAATTCCGTAAGACATTCTTCAAGGCGTATATTGGGATAGAATAATGAGATCATCTGTTTAATTTATAGATTATTGTTTTAAAACCTTATCCCATTTTTCAGCAACCCCATTCCAGTCGAATTCTTTTTTCGCCCAACCTATCATTTTTTTAGGGTCAAACCCCCCATTAATATTTATAATCACGTATTTGATCCATTCGTCCTGCACGTCTTTTTGATCAATTCTTTCATTCACTTTTGCTCCGAACTGCACAACCTCATCCAATGCTGCTTTTTTAGTCGTTACGGGGAAACATCCGGCTGCCTGCGCCTCCATTGCAGTTATACATGAGATCTCGTAAAAATCCGTTGGATAAACCCACACCTCAGACTTCATAAATTCTCTCGCCAAAGTGTTCTGATCAACCCGTCCATGATTGACGACTCCTTCGGTAGTTTTTATTTTATTTTCCAATCTCTGCAAAAATCTCATTCTTTCGGGATTATCCTTTTCCAACCCTTTGAAAGTTTGCATGCCATAGAACAAGTGGAGTTCAGCCTGCGGAACTTCTTTTTTTATCCGCGGAAATAGGTCAAGTAATAACTCTAATCCCCTATCGGCCGTTGAAGAATACATCAAACGATAAGGATTCCTTGTTTCGCTTCCCTCAAACCTTTCAGGATCGATTCCATTATTAATAATCGCAAACTTCTCATCCGGAACTTTCGGATATAATCTTCTATGGGCTTGAGTTTTGACGAAAATCTTGTTTATTTTCTCCAATCTTTCGCTCGTGAAGTCATAGGGATTTCCGACGTCGTGCATATCCACCCCGATAAACTTAGCCTTGAAATCGAGATCCAACATTTCGGGAGTTCTCCAGATTATTAAAACATTAAAGTCATCCTTCTTATTGAACTCCCACCAGTTCTTATAATTGACTCCGTCATATACTCCCGCCCTGTCTGCGCACCAATTGTAAACCGTAACTTCCCACCCAAGTTTTGCTAATCTCTTCGATAAGTGGATTATGGCCGTTTCGCTTCCTCCAATTCCGCCCCTTTCCAGCGATTCCGGAACCCACGGCTCTATAGTCTTAGCACAAAAGAATACGATTGACTTATCGCTCCACTTTTTCACGACCACTTCGTTTCTAATTCCTGAAATTATTCCGTCGTTTTCCAGATCATGAGGCACAGCGGCAAGCAGTGCGGGTATTTTGCCAGACTCGTTTTCTTTTTCTAAAAAATGAGCTATATGCATGACATCCTTGGCAATGTTCCTTTTTTCCACGCTTCTTTTTATCATCTCGTGCAAAAATATGATATTTTCCTCGTATGGATTGATTTTCAGCGCACCGGTTGAAGCGGTCAAGGCTTCGTTTATCCTGCCAACCTGCAAAAGACAGTGAGCATATAGGGATAATGGCTTCCATGTTACGTCCGCGACATATTTCACGAGTCCGTTATCCGGCATTTTCTTAGTCATTCCAGTTTCGAGCCAGCCGATTGCCCTGCTGTAGTCTTTTTCAGGCACATAACATTCAGCCATGCCGTAATACGCTTCCGGATAAGAGGGGCATAATTGAATAGCCGACTGATAGGCTAGTATCGCTCTTTCAAAATCCTTCTCACTTCGATAGAGAGACCCGATCAGAAGCAATGCTTCATAGACCTCCTCACCCCATCCCGAAATTTCAGTGTATTGCCATAGTGCCAATAATGCTTCCTTGGTTTTTCCGAGCATAGACCACGTTTTCCCGACATAAAACAAAGTTCTAGGATCAGTGTTGTTTCCCTGATCTTTCAAATCCATTAAAAGCAATTTCAAATTCCTCTGAGCCTTGGCCTCTCCGTCAAAATTTCCATGTTTGTGAATTCTAATAATCTTATCAGTCTTGTCATATAGGGCGTTTTTGGTCAGAGGAGTTATGTTTTCATGCACCCTTCCTCCTCCTCTCGCGCCCTCCCATTTGAAGTGTCCGTCATTTTTTACGAACATTATTTTTCCGTGTGTTTCAAGGGGATTCCCGTATCGATCTATAAGATACCAATAGTCCATCCAGTAACCCTTGACGTTATATTCGTTCGCCTGCTCAATAAGACCTCTTAAGTTCTCTCCGCCCTTGTATATGTCGTCTGAGTCCATCCATAAAATCCAATCACCCTTAGCCTGATCGAAGTTGAAATTCCTTGCTTCGACGAAGTTGTCGTTCCATTGATAATTCGAAATTTTTATTTTTGGATTTTTAAATTTCTTTTTGGCTTTTAAGTCCGTTATCGTCAGACAAACCTCATCCACATACTTTTCTACCGAAGCAATCGCTTCTTCTGTGTTCTTAAGTTCCTGTTCGTCATTTTTAACAATTATGCACAAACTTATTTTTTCATTCATATTTTTTGGCAAATAGTAAAACCCCGAAACTTGCGCATGAATTTACGCATTTCCCTTCTCTCTGTGAAGACTTCGGGATAAAACTTTTTAATTAATAATAAAAGCCCCGCGGGAAGGCTGATCCCCCAGCGAAGCGACTTGGCTTTAGATGATGCTGTGTCGTTCATTTGTACTCTCCGTGCGTATTTTATAGCCTCCAGTTGCCTGACCATTTCGTCTGGATTAAGTTTCGCGTAATCTTTTATCAGTTCTTCGATCTTATCCCACTTATCGCCGTGCGATCCAATCTCAACAACGGGTATCTCGATACCGTCTATTTTCGCCATTTGGCCGTCAACAGAAATTGTTAGTTTCTCAAATTTTGGCATAAATTGCTTTCAGACCTTTCGGGGAATCGGTCTGAAGTGATCCCCGAAGGAACAATTATTTAACTGTTTAACCCGTGAATCCGGAATAGTACGCACTTGACGCTTCGCCTCTCGCTTCGAGAGTAAGCTCTGACACTGCCTGCGCTCTTCGTCTGTCAATAGACTCGATGGGGAGTTTTTCCATATGAGTTTTGTCAAGCCAGCTAATCTTCCAGTATTCATTGCGGATAGCAACCAATTCTTTTGCATTAGCGGCATTAGATAAATTCCTGTGCCAGAAGATCTTGTGTATTCCAAAATCTCCTTCATACACATTCACCGCGCTGACAAGTCTCTTGTCCGTTACATCGACATTTTTGGTGGCTCCGCCGGTAAAGCCGGAAATATCCCTCTTGAGAGTAGTTCCGACATATATCTCGTCAGCCACTTCATCGGTCGATCCCTTGATCATCGCGATGATGTCATTGAACACGGTTTCAGATAGACTATCTCCTGAATTTCTCGCGGTCTTGTTCGTCGAGATGTTGGCGATAACGCCAGCAAGTCTTCGAGCGGTGGCCGAAGCGCCGGATGCTTTTGAGCCTGCCATTAAGGCGAGTTCAACATCCTTAGCATGCTTCGTGAGATATTTCTTAATCTGATACTCGAACGGACTGCCCTCCCCGCTGTTAATCAACATCTGAGTCCTCGATACCTGGATGTTCTCCAAGAAAATCTGAGTGATGTTGTTAGCGCGGGACGGTCCCGTATGATCTCCGACGGTGAATGCGCTCATCTCGGCGTTGGCGTTATCGGCGGCGGCCGCAAAGGTATCAGTGAGATACTCATGCAGCGTGTTGGTCGCCTTTGCTCCCTCTCCAAGTCCCGACAGCAGCGGAGTCTCTTTGGGAGAGATATTCGTTACGATCGGCACAAGGTCTTCCATTCGAGCGGCGTCATCGTATGTTATATATCCTATAGCCATTTTATTGTGAACTCTTGAATGTGAAATGGTCTTTAAGGTGTCCTAGCTTGTGGTCGATTAAGCCGTCCATGTTGCCTTTGTTCGCCTCATTGACCACTCGCTCCAGATCCTCCCTCTTCCCGCCTCCCACTCTTGAGTTCCCTTTCAGCATTGCGTTATTGTTGTCTTCTTTTGCCTTTTTCTCGGCAAGTTTGGATTCGGCATAGGACTTGAGCTTTGAACTCGCATAAGCGTCGCTCAAGGACTTGCCTTGCGCTTTAGCTAGTGCTTTGACTTCATCCAAGACCTCTTCAGCTTCGGGATACTTTCTTAGGAGTTTGATCTCTTGCAGTTCCGTGGCGGTATCCATAGACATCCGTCTTGTGTCTTCGATCTCCCGCTCTTTCGCCTTCTCTCTGGCTTCGGATGCGATCTTCTTCGCTTCTTCGTCCTGATTCTGAGAGTTGGCCAACCTATCGGCCAATTCTGAAGGCGTCATGCCATATTTGGTCTGGAATTCGTCCAGTTCTTTCGCTTTCTGTTTCAACTCGTTCGGGTTTTCACCGACAAAATTTTTAAGATTGTCATAGTGGTTGCGGAATTCGTCCATTGAGGTAAAATTCCTTCCCGTTGTCTGGTTGAGCAATTCCAATGCCTGAACATCCTTACTGCCTGCTCCAGCATCAGCGCCTGAGGCTCGAACGTCGGCATTGGAGGGTTTGTTCTCTTCCATGTTTTTACAATTAGCAATTTATTAATTAACTTCTTTCGACCTTTGAGCTAGGACGCAGAGACGGCCAATGCGTCCCGGCTCAAAAGCCCCGTCTAATCATATTTTTCAACTTTTGGCTTTATTTCAATCACCAACCCCTTTGCTTCATTTATCCAACGCTCCACGATTCCGCTCGCTTTTTTGAGCGCCAGCCCATTCTTGACTGAAATATCTTGATAAGGAATAAGCCGTAAATTACACTCATTATCTATGGTTTCGCTGAGGATGGCCTCTAGTATCTTCCATCCCTCCGATTCCAATGTCATTCTCAATGATTGTTTTTGATTCTCAGTTAAATTCATATCATCATGTTAGTTTTTTCGGACATCATCTCTTCCACTTTCGGCATTCCTTGTGCGGGCATTGCCTTCTTCTGTCTTTGGATCACTTCATCTATCTGATCAAGGATGGAGGAATTACTGGAAGTGATATTGAATATCGCCCGCATGATGAGGTTCGCCAGCTCCGGGTTGCCGACATAAGAGGAAGCAAGCTGAGTAAGCTGTTGAACCATGAATGCGTCATTGGTGTTCTCGTCCGTTACATTTATTTCTACGTCGAAATCTGCGTCCTTAAATAATTTTTTAAGGATTTGAACGTATCTGTCTCCCTTGGTTTGGCCGAACTTTTTCATCGCTTTCGCTTTTTGCATTTCCATTTCGTCTGGCGCGGGATAAAATCCATTGGCTTCGTAATATTTGATTGCTTCTGTGTTTACGATATGATCAATATAAACCTTATCCAGTTCTTTCAACTCTTCGACTGATCCTGATATTCTAACCAACTCCTCGTCATTCATAGTGTCTAGGATTGTCGGAATAAAATGCCTCCTGATTAACCGCGATAAGAATAGCCCGAAATTCTCTTGAGTCAGTCCATATCCGCTCTTGGCGTTCTTGTCTTGGATTGCCGTTGTGGTCGCAGGCTGATTGGGAGATATAGTCGCTCCTGTGGATGATTCATAAGTTCCGGTTTCTTTTCGGCCCCAGTCATCAGCGACCTGTTCATCTTTATAATTAGAAGCCTTGTAGTCATTGACTTGCAACTGCTTCACATCGCGGTCTATATCTGAGACCGGAATCGCCCCTCCTGTTATCAATCTGGAAAAATCCTTCTGGCTTAGTCCGCTTCCTATTCTGAACAAGAATAAGAGGTTCTGTGATATCAGGGCGGTATTCTCTCTCACGTTAATGATCGTATTGATATATTTTTGCCAATGCTTCAGGATCGCCGGCACTCCCTTGCCCCAGAATAGCCTTGTCCTTCTCGAATATCTCCACTCTTCATTGGGCCTGTATCCTTTAGGGTGTGTATTTTTATTCAGGTAATGAACAAGCGGCCTTTCTACTTTTCCGTCCGATTCTTTCGAATAAATAATAACTCCCTCTATCCAATCATTATCGTCTGAACTTTTTGTAATAAAATATTCAGGCATAAGTCCCCAGCGTTCATATATCGTAACGGTCGGAACGACTGAATTGACCTGTATGTCTTCGGAAGGGCTGAACTTTTTCATCCCCTCCAGGGTTTTGATATTCCTCCATTTTTTATTTATTTCATTTATCAATAAATTGGCTTTTTCGGTTTCAGCCGGAGCCGACTGGCAATTCTCTGAATAGGGATTGATATAGAAATTAAGAGGATCTACGGTCTTGGTGGCGAGTATCTTTTTCTGCAATTCCTTGTCGTAGTCTTTGAACGTTTTTACTATTAATGTTCCGTCGATCGATCCTTCTTTGATCCATTCGTTAAGTTTTTCGCCCAGAAGAATTTTTTTAAACCAATAAAGAAGCGTCAGCTTCATAATCTGAGCCAGTCCATAATGCGCCGGATGGTTACCCTTGATCGATATGTTTTTCGTGTCGATATCAATGTTTTTCACAACATCGTCAACCGCGGTCTGGATCAGCCCGACGAAGGTTTTCTCTCGACCCGTGTCTTCGTCATTCGGCTCAGTGAATACCTTCTCGTAATGTCTTCGAGCGGTTCTGATCTCATCGTCTATATCTATAGAGAATTCAGTCGTGATCTGAATATTTTTGCGGTCGTTGTTCTGAATGTCGTCCTGGACCAGTTTAATCGCTGCCTGATCTATCTCGTATTGTTTTAATTTTGACATTGTTTATAAATAATTTTTATTCGTTGGTGCTTGAATGTGATTCATCATGATCGGAGGCTCCGCGATCTTGTTCTGATATTGAGCCGAATCACTGACATCATCGTTTATTGCTTTCGGGAATCTCAAAAGTTCTTCTTCCAAGTCATCGCATTCTCCCTCGATGTGATAGATCGTTCCGGCTTCGTATCTCGGTATGAGTCCTCTGATCCTTGTCTCTTTCATCATTCCACCGTGCTTCAGCATTACGAGATACGGATATTTATTCCTGATTTTGCATTCATCTTTGAAAAAAGGTTCTACTGCTTCGGTAAATGCCCCTTCCTCTATCCCGATCTGCTCGAATCCTTCGTCGTGAATCTGAAAGATCAAGTTTATGAGTTCCTTGGAATTGATCTTGTATCTTTTGGCAATGAAATGCCAGTCGTTGTTTTCCGTTACGTAATTCTTAGTAATTCCGGTAAAATCCGACTTGGCGTTCTTAGTCAGGGCTGAATCTATCGTGGCGAACTTTCGAACTTTATGTCTTAAAACATCTTCAAGCTTTTTATATTTAAAATTCTTCTTGTGAAATTCTTGAGTTTCTTCATCTATTGGCTGGTTCATCATTTCAGCATTAAATACTTGCGATCCTAATTGTCTTCTCTTGTCTTCCAGTGAAACCTTGCCGGTCCGTTTGGCTTCTTCGTCTGTTAAAGCGTACTTAGCCGGCCATGTAGGCAATCCGTCCTTGATCACATCAACTTGTCTGTATAAAAGTCTCTTATCGGTCTTAGCTCGCTCTTTGAGCGAGTTCATGCTTCCGTATTCAGTGATATAGTTTCCTAAATAAAGAACTATCGCTTGCGAATCCAGTCCCGCTTTAAACTCGTCTATGTGCCTGATTACTTGCGAAGTGTAAGCCTTCGAATCTTTGGTTTTGTTGTTTTCAAAATCGTCTAGTATTAACGCATCGGGCCTCTGGTGCCCGTGTATCCTTCCTCTAACCGATTCTTGCGTGCTGTGCGCCTCAATTCTGACTTTATTGTTAGTAATGAAGTTATTGACTCGCTTCTGAGTAATTTCGTCAGGATTCTTTTTAGCGTTAAACATCTCCCCGAAATCCTGTCTGATCGCTTCGTTGGTCTGAAGTTCCACAACTATATCAAATAAAGCTCTCTCTGCGTTCTCTTTATCGAATGAATCTACGTTGATATATTTTCGCTTCTCAAATGCTAAGAGCCAGGTAATGAATCCTTTGGCGATAGAAGTCTTGGCCGATTCTCTGAACATGGCCCATACAATTTCTCGATACACTCCGTTCATCAGATCCCGAATATCCTGAAACATATCGTAATGAAAAGGTGCGAACTGGTACTTGATATAATCCGTAAAGTAATAGCAGAAGAACAGCGAAAATTCCTTACTTGCCAGGTACAGCCTCTCCTCCCGAGATCCCGTCATCATTCGTTGTAGGGCCAGTTTGTTTATCATCGTTTTTTAAAATTTGATCTAGTTGTTTCTTTTTGTCTTCGGGTAAATCAAAACTATGTTTGTTTTCTGTTTCTGCCTTATCTACATATCCGTGCTTGCTCATCATTAGTTTGGTGATCGCTGAATTATAAGTCCCTTGAAGCCCTCCGTTGGATAATTGTTTAAATTGCCTGATTAAAATCTGCTCACAGATGTATAAAAAGTCTTGATGATTTTTGTCAGTTTCCGCTTCTTGTAGCCAATTATAGATTGTCTTCCTTGTTACTCCGAGATATAGGGCCAACCCTTCGATTGAGGGTAAAACGTCGTTAGTATCAAGAGATTTCCACTCTCTCGAATAATACTCAGCAGACCTCACCATTTCGGCGGTACAAAGCGATGGTCTTCCCATTGTCTTATCCGGGGAATTTGTTTCTTTTTTATCTTCCATAAAATTATTAAATGAATACAAAAAAAGCGCTCAACGCACCGCACCTGTGAGATGTGGTCGATTGAACGCTATCTGTGTCCGAAGACACGCGTCATATATATTCCGTTGTTTAAGATCCTAACTTGAGATTATCACCGATTGCATTTTTTGTCAAATATTTCTTTGACTGTTTCCAGACAATTTTAGTGTCTTTTTCATTCCTAAACACTAACATTGCGTCGGTGGCTTTCATTTTTCGATAAGTATTGATTATACTTATTTCCGGTTCGTTGAGTTCGTAGTTCATTTTTGTTTCTTAATTGTTATACTTGCGATGCTTATCCATGGAATATCAGTTGTCATGACGCTCTTCTTTTCTTCGAGATTCAGGGCCTTGAGCATAGCTGAATGTCGGGCGTTCGTTTCTCTGGTGAAATTTTTAAATTTATCTTCAATCTTCTCAAGGTTGTCGTCTGTCGTGCGTCCGAGTTTTATGATAGATGAAATTTGATTCGCGGTGGCTTCCATGTGGCTTTTTATCACTTCGATTTCTCTAAAAATATCTTTGCTCTGACTGTCTCTGAATTTGCAGTACAAAATCTCGCTGCGGTCCAACGCGCTCAGACGGCGAGCGTGAATATCGAGCCTTTCCCGTGCGCATTTTAACAAGACAATTGTGCAGATGTGGCTGAATGCCAGGAGTCCAATTAAGATTTCTAGGATCATGTTTTTAAAAATTACTTATTAAGCTTGTATGTCCGGGTCTTGCCTCGTACCCGGCTGGTGGCCCGCAATTAACCTCGACTAAGTTCCTGGATGCCACTCCCCTTTCGAGATATTAAAGTTATCAGTTGCCGGCGGTGTGGTTTGCCCGTTACCCCTGCGCCTTTGTATCCACCGCGCAAGACCGGCATGTTCCACTATTTTTTTATTAAAATATCTGGTATTTTCTTGCCATGATTCTTTCCTCCGCATTCACAATGGCATTTTGTTCCCATGGACATCCCGCATTGATCCTCGTGTCCCTTCGTGCAAATCCACTGAACCTCTCCGTCGATTGTGGACTGTCCTCTTGGTTTTCTGGTCTTTTCGAGATCTTCAAGCGGGACCGCTGAATATGTTTTATTTCCATCGAATTTCACTTTTGCGAGCGACTGTCCTTTTCTCCTGACCATACCCAGATATACTCCGAATTTAATGCGCTCGACTGTACTGATTCTGTTCAAATGGTGGGTATACTGCCATCTAATGCGGTCCCCTGATTTGATTATATTTTTCATTTTATTAAAAAAGTTTACTTTTTATTGCGATATCTCGATATCTATCAAAATATTCCTTGAAGGTCTTTTCGAGTTTCGCATAATTTTCGTGATCTGCGACTTGCAGGAGATCGGCCAGCCCCTGCACAAATCCTCCGCCGTATTTTTTCATCGCTTCATACATCGGATAGTCTTTTTCTGGGATCATATCTCTCCCTCCTTCCTATATTTCTTTCGCACCAAAGTTGTTTCGATGTTTTTTAGTTCCATTTTTTTTGATTAATTATTAGATTCTGTTATTTCTATTTCGACCCTCGGATTTTCAGAATCAATCCCGCCCGTGAGGTAATGTGTTGATTTGATATGATCGTCATTATCGTCTTCAATGCATCCGTAATGAACCAGGGCATCGCAAAAGAATTTTTCAACTATCGATAGGATATTCGACCGGTCTGTTTTTCTTCTGGTTTTTTTGAACAGTTGAAACGTGATCGATATCGGGCCTTTAAATTTCAATCCGGAAAGGCAAGTCTTCATTATTTCGTTATACATCTCCTTGGCCTGATTGTTCACGATGAAATGTAAATTACGATAGACATTCAGATTCAGATAGATCTTTTTATCCGCTTTTGTTTTCCGGGGAAGTGATACTGATAGAGGGCTGGTGATTTTCATATTACAATCTGTTGTCTTTTTCGCTTTTTCAATTTGCTTTTTCCGGTCTGCTTTTCTCTCGGCTATTTCTTCCGGAGTAAGATTATAAGCGCTTTGCGTGTTGTAATGCTTCTCGCATTTCGGATTTGATCGGACCAGTATCGGCATAAGTACTCCCTTTTCTTTAATGCTGGCCACTAACTCTTCAAACGCTTTGTCTTCGAATTTTCCGCGGGGATTGTAGGCGGATTCCCGCACCAATTGGATTCCAATGTTTTCTAGTTCCATATATTTTATTTATATATTGTTTAAAAAATCTTGATTCTTCTTTTCCGCTTCGATCCTTCCTTCAAGTTTCGTTTTGCGGAATTCATTTGCGAACTTACAGTCTGCTGCGTAGTGTGACTGCCAATTTTCCTCGACCTGGATGATTGGCATTGATTTTCCATTTTTCGTAATACCAAAGCGGATCTTCTTCTTGCATCTTTTGCAACTCGTCATCCTGGCATCAAAATCAACATGCACTTCAGCTCCACCTAGTAGTTTTATTTTTTGATAGTTCATGCGTTTTATTTAAAAGTTTTATTTTTCCAGTCTCTATTCAAAGCATCAACTACCCATTGCCCTATCCCATCTTGTATTTCTTCAGTGTTTTGATCTGCATATTGTATAAAACCCCAACCTCTTATATCGAGAATAGGATGTCCTTTCTGGTCACTTACCCGTCCAGAATTTATCTTCAAAGGGAAGGTTATTGCTTTCTCACCTCTAATAATTGTGTCGGCTATTTTTTGAATATCCATAGTTTATGTATTTAAATAAATTATTAAGCTAGAGATTTGACTGGTGTATGAGGAATATCCCAATTCGCGGGCCTCGACATACTTTGCACGATCGGCTTGAACGCTGATCTTGGCAGAAATTTCAAAAACATCTTGCGATCGATCCATATTTCATTCGGATTTTCTGTAAAAAAAGATTCCATTGTTTTGGTAAATTTGCTCATCATCTCGGGCTTTTTCTCCCAGATTAGTTTATCAAACCACCTGAAAGTATCGTATGCGCTCATTCTTTTCCAGTCGTCCAATCCAAAGAAATTTGAATATCCGACTTGTAGTAAATAATACCAGGCGAATTTGCATTTATAATTCTTAAAGGCTTTTTCTTCGGGAGTGGATTTGCGGATTTCTTTTTGCTCTGCATTCCACAAATTCATGTAATCCCCATACGGCATTAACTCGCCATTATGCAAAACTTTCCGGTCAGTTGACTCTACTTTCCGGTTACCGCTGCGGACGGTTATTGCGGATCGCTTAAAAACTTCTCCGTTGATTTTTATATGCATTCCCGAGTTTTTGTCTAGCAGAGCCTGAGCAATTTTTTGTCCGGTTACCTCGTCAACTTCGCCTATTTCTTCGTCTTTGTTGTAAATTTTATATTTTTTTTCTGTCATGTTTTTCGTTTAATTAATTCAAAGTTTTCAGCTGGCGGACTGCTTCGACTCTCCCACGTTCGGACGGCTGCCTTCCAGCTTTTCATCTTATTTTTACCCACAAACCAGCCCTTTGACTCATAAAAATCAATGAAAGACTGAGGACTCACTGTATTTTTTCTTTCTTCGCAATATTTTTTAACTTCCTCAAAAGAGGGTGGAGCGAAGCGACTCTCTTTCTTTTTAGATTTAGATTCTAATTCAGATTCAGATTCAGATTCAGATAATGGCATGTCTTTGAAAGGCTTCGAAAGCCTTCCGATGTCTTCGATATGGCTTTGTTTTAGAACAGTATTTTCTTTTATTTTAGCCATTATTTCCTTGGGGATATTCGCAAGCTCTTTTTTTATCCCCAATATCATATTTGGATGTAATTTTTGATGTTTGATAAAATTTTTGACAATAATTCTGTTTTCGATGTAAAAAATTTTTCCGTCATCCTCAAATCTTTTTAAAATTCTCTCGACCATATCCTTGTCAAAGCCAGTTTCGAATGCGATTATTTTTAAAGCTATTTCATAAATTCCGCATATATTCGTATGTGAATTTGTAAATAAATAAATATATAACAGTTTCTCGCTGGGATCAAGATTCAGAATGTAGCTATCTGACCAAAACTTCGTGTTGAAATATCTGTTTTTCTCCATTGTTTTTATTTTATTTTATTTAAAATATTACGCTTGGCTCACGTTCCGATTCCGGCATATTGAATAAAGCTGGTTGCAGATTTACTTGACAATTCTTTACAGGCAAGCTGACAATCGGAACTTTCATTTGATACCAAAATAAACTCGGTGTAGTTTCATCTTTCCAGCCTTCGATTTCAACGCCATACTCCCTTTTTATATCAAAGATTCTCGCTCCGATCCTCGCTAGACCTAAATGATCGCTTCCATAACACAAGGCCATAATCTCGTCAGTCCGGTGTGCCTTTCCGTCTTTTAGTAACTCATATACTTTTTGGGTTTGTGAGGTTTTCATTTTATTTGGGTATTACGACTTCGTATGGTTCCGGGATATATAAAGATCCTTGTATGATCGATCCTGGCATTGAAGCCCATGTCCTGACCTTTGAGCAAAAGTCCGCAAATTCTCCGCCACTCATCTCACTGGTTCCTTTTGGCACTTTTGTTCCCTTGGGCGATAGCCTGAAATTTCCTATTTCCAATTGCACCAGGTTGTGAATATAATCCATATCCCATTCGCCCATAGCATCTGCGATTATTTTATAAACCACTCCCCACAAATATCCGTTGAAGTTTGTCTCCTCATCTGGCTGTCCGGACGTTCTTTTCTTGTATTTACGGCCGATCGTCATTTCAAGCTCATCGCCATCCTGGAACTTATGCATGTAACTAGAATAGTATTCCCTTTCTCCGGGGTGGAATGAGAAGTTTCCTGCTGTTGCAATTCCGTAGAATTTTGGCGTGATGCTCATTTTTGTATTTTTTATTGAGATATATTTTGACTTGGTCCCAATTTACTTTTTGGTATTTTTTCAGATCTTCCGGCGTTGCATGTTGCAGGCTGATCCAGTGATTGATTTCCTTGTTGAGAATTCCGTTATTCTGATATGTTCCGACTGAGTGTGCATATTCACATAGCTTGATAATGGCCCATGCTTCATTGATCTGCCGGCCGGAATATATCCAGGCATGCTCTCTTGTGGATCTTCCGTGGCATATATGGTCATGAAGCATTGCTTGTCGCTCACAAAATGGCCGTTCTTTCTCAATCTGCTCGAATATTATTCTTTTAGTTTTGTGCATTGATGTTTTTATTTTCCTCCGTAATGTGTGCCGATGGCAGGATTTGAACCTGCGCAAGTGACCCCTACGATCGCTACTTGTCACCCCGCCGAGATAAAACATAAATTTCTATATTCTATCTGGGCGGTGCTCTACCGCTGAGCTACATCAGCATATATTAAATTCTTTATTGCTCTCCCGAAGGAGAGCTAAAAGGATTCAAGATTAAAACGGGATGTCTTCTATCCTAATTTCATCCGATTCACTCTGTCTTGCTGTCTGTGCCGGACGTATCGCGGCCCTCGGCGCCTGGGCTCCGTATTCATCCGCTTCATCATCCCTTTTTTTCTGCTCAAAAACACTGGCTTTTAGTCCAATAGCCGGAATTTCTATAATGCGCGACACTGATCCGTCCTCTTTGACGAACTCCGTCATTGTCCCAACGTTCGCCCAATATGTTTTTTCCTCGTCGTTTTTGATGTATTTCATCGGCTTGGATATGTTGTATTTTTTTATCATACTTTTTTAGTGTTAATGGGTTATTAATTCTTTGTGCATTAGAGTGTTTCAGGCTCTGTCCAATGTTCGTTCACGCTTTCGATGGATATGCCCAGTTCCTTTGCCGCCTCCTCGGATGAATATCCGTCGATCCTGCATTGCTTGATTTTTCCCTTCATCGCCTTACCAACTCGTGGTTCATGCCTCCATTCTTCGTTTGTTTTCTTTTTATATTTTCTTTTTGCCGGATTGTCTTTGGCGATGCGCTCGATCTCCTTAACAGGCTCAATTTTTTGCTTAATTGATGTTTCTGTGCTGGGCATGATGTAGATTACGTTGAATCCTGCATTCACAAGATCCTTGATGATTTCGCTGATCATTTTGTTTTGTTAATTTTTTAAAAGTTAAATTATAAAAGTTCTTTCTCTGTGATTTTGATGATCTGGGTCCAGCATGTTTTTATTCTCACCATCATTCGCATCACATCCATCATATTTCGGCTTGTTGGGTATCTGAACATGTCTCCTGTGGCCCCAATTCCTCCAATATTTTTGTCTAGTTGAACGTTAGCTTGCTTTTCGGTCTGGACATGCACCAGCTCGATATCGCTCGGAATTTTGCCTTTTATGAGGTATATCGCTAAGGCGTAAAATGTAATCTGTCCCCAATTGTCAGCCTTGTGCTGAGTCCAGCGCGCCTGGCCTGTTTTATATTCCTTGAAAGCGGTCATGTTTGGTTTCATTGTGTCGGGCTTGGCAAGCAGTGGTATCTTCATTTTCCCAACCTTCATGAACGGCACTTTATACTTTTCTGGTTCTCTAGTTTCGTAATTAAAACATTCAACTATTATTCCCTTGGGATCTTCAATGACTTTATCCATGATCTTGAATTTTGGAAGTCTTTCCATCATGAGATCGAGAACGGGGTCTCCGGTGAGAGCCCCGCTCTCCAATCCATCGGCCATCCTTCGGCCGTATGTCATACCGCTGTTTTGATACACAGATCCTCCGCGCAAATAAACTTCTATCCATTTTTTAGAATCTCGTTCAAAGAGGTCCAGAGAAGACCAAGACAAATATTCCCGTGGCGTGATCATGCTTTTTTCTTAGATGTTTCAACTTCGACAAGTTCTCCTTCAAGTGCCTTGGTCGCTGGCTCGAAATCTTTATTGATCTTTTCGTTCTTCAATTCGGCGATCCTGGCAATGCACAACGTGGCGAATTCGTTCCTCTGTTGCTTGGTATATTTCTTTGAGGTTTTCATTTTTTCGACTAAGGATTTCAATTCCTTGCCAGTCGTTTTTCCGATTGCTTTTCTTAGGATCTCAAATCCTGGATCTTTTCTCGGTTCTTCTGAGTATTTCACTTGCTCGTCGCTCTGCGGTCTTGCATCCGTGTCTTCGTCTCCAGTCAATATTCCAAATGCATTGCAGAATGCATATCGTTTGGCAAATGTGGTTGCGGCAGCTACGACTTGCGTGGGAGACATAATCTTTGTTTTATTGCCCAGCGGAACTTCCATTTCATAATTTTCAGAGTGGCCGGCCATATGCTTAACGATGCAGATTGCTTTAACTTTGTCGATTTGGTTGATCGTTTGCGTGGAATAACTGAATCCATATCTTTTCAGGAGTGGCTTCACTTGCTCGACAATCGATTCTATCGGCGCGTATTTGTATGCGACAACACCGCCATCCGTTTTCACTGATTTAGTTTTTTTGATCGTTGGGCATTCTGATTGAAACTCTGCCATCTCTCTGTCGTATGCTTCTTTGGCAAATTCCGCTTTGAGCTCTCTGCGCATAGCAAGTAATCTCTCCATGGTTTCAACGGGAGTTCCTTTTTCTATCGCCTGGCTGATCAGATTTTCTACAGATCTTTGTTCTGAAATTGCTATCTCATTTTTTGCTTCCTGTTTTACGGGAAGCGTTTCAGTTTTTTTCATTGCCGTGAATTAATTGATGATAAGTCTGCTTCTTCCTGGATCTCGACTCCGGGAATTTGAGCTTCTCCGGCTTTATCTTTCGCCAGGGCATCTCTTCTCACGCGTACTTCGTCGATGATCCAGTACGCATCCGGAATGAGTTCAGGGTTTTTTATCACGGCTATTTTTCTCTTGGACATTCTGAGTCCAGATCCTTTATCGGTCCTGATAGTGGTCTGGGTTTCAGGCAATGCCTCGATTTTTTTGATAGCCGTCTCAGTTTTTAATGTGCCTTTTTCGACTCGCGCCGCAATCTTCTTTTCGGCCTCAATCCTTTTTTGGTCTTGCTCGATCATATACTTCTTCGCTCTATCCTTGAGAATGATCTCGGCGTTCTGGCACTTCTTGATATATGGATCGTATTGCTCTTTTGCTTCGGCGATGATCTGCTTGGCCGGATCGACATATTTGTCTTTTTCCTGCTCAATGTATTTCTTCAATGATTTGACCTGTTTGATCTTGTCTGATACTGCATTGAGCTCATCGTTGTTTGTCACTTGGAACTTTTCGAGCATGCTGTCCATCCCGTCTGCCTTTTTTTTGATTAGCGCGCGAGCCACCTCGGGATGAAAAATTGCAGTTTTGGGAATTTCTTTTTCCTTTTTCATTTTATTCACTTAATTATTAATGTGCTTCTTAGTTATAGATCTTCTTGAGAATGTCCGGCACTTCCAACTCGTAATTTTTTTCTCTCAAAATATCGAGTTTCATTTGTAGCGGCAAGGCCATAAGTATCTCATTGGCCGTCTTGTGAATCTCTGCTATCTCGGAGGCGTGACTTAATCCTTCGTAGATGAGATCGTCGCAACTTCCTAGTTTCATTTTCCTCCTTCCTAGTTTTAATTAATTGATTAATTCTGATATATTGATTCCCCTGTTGCGATCTTCTTCCGTGATTTCACAGTCATCTACATCGCCACAGATACCGCCCACATTGCCACGGATACCGCTCACATTGCCATAGATATCGATCACATCGCCACAGATACCGCTCACATCGCCAGAGAGATTGCTATGCGCGCCAACTATCTTTTTATCGTCTTTGTCAAAGTGATAGATCTCATTTTTGATTCTTGTTAATTTCTTTTCCATGTTTTGTATTTTATAAAGATTTAATACTGACCATTTTGTGCTTCCGCAATATCCGCCTGATCTTCATCATCGCTTTCAAGCTCTTCGTCCGTGAGGGGATCAAGAGGGCTGTCGTCGTATCTCTCCTCGTCTAGCTCATCGACCTTTGTCTCTTCGTCAAAAAATGTTTTACTGGCTGGCATTGTTTTGATTAAATTTTATGTGTGGGGAAAGCTTGCTCTCCCCCCCAGAAATGGATCGTACTCCGAATTACTAAATATGATTTATACAATCCCACCTTCCCCAGCCCTCCCGTAAAATAAACCATATGGCCATGTCGGTTGACTTCTTGTAATCTTTGCGATCTTCCAAGGTCCAATTCAATCCCCTCCACCTTAATCCGTCCAGCCATGTGTCTTGTGTGAATTGCCATATTCCGGTCGCTGTTCCAATGGGATTTTTAGCCTTAGGATTCCACTGGCTCTCACAAGTTATAACCCTGAAAGCATAATTAGTGTTGATACCGTTCTTTTGAAGTTCATTTGAAACGTAATCTTTAACGGATAGCGAGGGATAAGTTTTTCGTTCTTCTCCCGTAACATTCCGCCCCGCGATTACCCCCGTTGATGTGTCAATTTTATTCACACCAACCGAAGTGTCGTCGGAATATATAGTGAAGGAGTTCACTGCTAACTTGTTGATATTGGTTATTGCCGAAGTCCATGAAAGGATAATTACGGAAAGTAACATGAATATCAATATTTCTTTGTTCTGCTTGTTTCTGCGATATTTGGTCAAAGAGCCTTTATACGTTTTGTTTCTCCTGATCGTTTTCGCGACGGCGGGAAAATGATATGTTCCCATGGGATAATGCGTTCTGATCATATTTATAATTTAATGATAAAGAACTGCGTCACCCTCACAGTTTCTGATTAATAAAAAAAACCTAGTCTCTAAGGACTAGATTTTATTAGCATAAAAAAATTAGCCCTTAAAGGCTAAGTTTCTGAAAATGGCTTTTGTGCGACGTTATATAAATAGAAATAAAAGGGCTCTTTCTAAGATCCCCTTATGCTCTTCGCGTATATTATTAATATTTTCTTTCGGCCGGCTCATAAGTTCCCAGCATAACTTTTTCATAAACTATTTTCTGTTTTGGAACATTATTCAACTTGCCCCGATTCCATCGTTTCCAATTTTTCATTTTTCCTCCGCTCTTTGCACTATCGCAGTAATTTCGTTCTCTCGCTTGAAAACCTGACCTCAGCTTCCTGGTCATTAAGCTGGAACGCAAGGTCTATGGCCCGATCAAATACTCTTCTCACGAGATCTTCAGGGTCGTGAATTCGATATTTTATTGCAATTTCAACTGCACTTCTGGCATCTCCTGAAATGTCATACATTTCCATGGCTTTAACCAATATATCGCTTGCCTTGATCTCGTCCGCAAGTTTTATATATGTCAGGCCGGCAATGACATCTTCCGGTATGTCTTTAATTTTAACTGCGCCGGCATTTATCATGCCACCAAGCATTTCGACGCATTCAGCGGCCTTTCTGTAGTGATACAGCCTGACTTGCCAGGCAAGTTCCTTGCTTTCAAGCTGTTTCGATATCCTCTTCAGGTTTTTTCCGATCTCTTCCAAATTTTCATTCAAATTATCCGATCCTCCTCGCTATAGTAAATATATTAACAGTTATGTTCTTCATATGTCAAACTTTCCAGCTAATACAGTTTTTCCTTTTCTTCCCTGAGGAAATATATCCACTCCTCAAATATCTCGATGAATGTTTTGAACGGCGCCTCAATGATAAAGTCCAATATGAACACAAATATGTTGATCGATGCCATTTTTTCCGATATCCACTGTCCCATCTGGATTATCGGTATAGTGAACAAGTCTATAATGAACGTTCCCATTCCTTCTTTTCTCTGAACAACAAGCAGCTCCCTTGCATTCCTCCTTATTTTTATTCCGAAATAACTCACAACACTCAGGAAGAATAGGAACAGGATCATGCTGACTATATTGAAAGTGAGCTGATTCAATATCCAGATTATGAAACTGAACGACGCGATGAAGACTGTTATATAGAAAAACTTGAACACATTGAGAAAGAACGAGCTTTTCAGAAATATTCCCTTCAAAACGAACGGGGGCTGGATATATTTGTCATATATCATCTCCTTTACGCCTGCGACGATAAGTTCCGTATTTTTTTTGCTCGGAACCTTTATCGTCACAACGACCAGAAACATGAGAAACGGCGGAAATATTACATTTATTCCCAATGCCAGGTAGTTTATATGTCCCAAAACGTATTTGTCGAAGGGCAGCTCCAAAATGAATGCCAGAACCATTTTAGTAATGAATATGTAAAGAATGCTTCTGATCGCGGCTCTTTTCAGTTTTGTCTTAGCTTCTTTGTATTTCTTCTGACATGCCTCTTTTACCGAATCTTCAATGTTGTAATGGAACGAGAACACTTTTTCCAGGCCTTTTTCATTGGCCTCAAGGACATGCTCGATTATCGTGAAATATGCAAGATTCTTCTTTATAAATCTCGTGAAGCCTTCTCCCAGCGGATGATTTATCTGTTTTTCAGTATCCGTTATGATCCATCCGATGTTTCCTGCAAGCTTTTTGATCAATTCATCAGATGGCGCAAAAAACCATTCGGAATGTTTCATCGCAAACAACCTGTATCTTATAAGTCCCATATCCGATTTTGTCAGATTTCTGAGAACACAAAGATATATTTGTATCTTCTTTTCTTCCTCCGTCATAAGGCTTGCCGGCACCTTCAGCTTCTTATCTATTACTTCACGGGCAAATTCTATTATGGCATAATCCTTTTTATAAGGAACCATTTTCTCTTCGATCTCTCCCGCCGCCACATCCGTGATCCAGTCAAAAACATATTCGCCATTTATGTCCTCATCTTCGATCTTTTCGGGAATATTATTTATAAAAAGCGTATATTTCTCAATTATCCCCTTTATGTCATTGATACGGCCCTCCGGTATCTTGTTATTCGGTAAATATCTTGCCCTTATCAGCTCATTCATCAGAAACTTCGCGACATCATGTTCATTCTTCTCGGTCATCAGCCTGCGCTTCAAAATTCTCTTTATGGCGCTTTTTCTGAGCAAATGCTCCTCATTATACTCTACCGTATTCCTTATTTTTTCATACAAAAAAGCAAGTCTGCTCGACACTTGGTGCACTTTTATCTTCTCTTCCATCGATTCATTATAGCTTTTCTCAAGCGCAATTGCCGCCTTGTGATTTTCAACTAGTTTTGAAGCCTCCTGAGAGATAGTCGTCATATATTTTTTATAAACAGATACATCATTTAATTAACATGTTCACATAACTATAATACCCCAAATATAATCAAATGTCAAGATTTATGATCAGATTATTTCGGGCTCTATTTTCGAAAGACAGTCCTGCGCTATTTTGATCATATCGATATTTTTCTCTTGTTTTTCGATCTCACCAGGATCAGCTTTGGTTTCCGGATGCTTTGCCGCCATTAAACTGCAGCAATCCTGATAAGGAATGATCGAAATATCATATGTTCCGATCCGGCTCGCTATATCGATGATCTCTCTCTTATTAAAACCGATAAGGGGCGCCAATATCGGCATATCTATGACCTTGTACGCAACGGACAAATTCTCGATCGTCTGGGAAGCGACCTGTCCGATGCTATCCCCCACCACAACGGCACCCGCGCCTTCCTTCTTGGCGATCAGGCCAGCCATACGAAGCATTATCCTTCTATATACGATCATCCTGTTCTTTGAGGCTATATTGGCAATTATTTCTTTTTGAAAATCATCGAAGGGTACTATGTATAATTTCGACTTTCCCTGAAAACCGCCCAAGATCCCGACAAGTTCCTTTATTTTATCCACACCCTCGCCTGATCCCATAACGCTCCTGTTCTTAAAATGAACGAATGTAATTCTCATTCCCCTCTTCATCATCATATAGGCCGCGACGGGACTGTCTATTCCTCCGGAAAGAAGACAGACCGCCTTTCCGCTCGATCCGACAGGGAGACCGCCGATACCCGCAACTTTTTCAAAATATATGAATGCTTTTTTATCGCCTATATTTATATTCAACTCAATATCCGGGGCATGCACATCTACCCTGAGCGATGTGTTGGCCAGAATATATTCGCCCACCGCCGAATTGATCTGGGGAGAATTAAGTTTGAAATCTTTGTTCGTCCTTCTCGCGATGACCTTGAACGTCTTATATCTTTCCTCCAATTTATCTTCCTTCATGACCTGCACTGCTTTTTTGAAGATCGAATCAATATCCATTTCAGCTTCCTCGACAAATGAGAAATTGGATATGCCGGGCAACCTTTCCAATATTTTCCGAATGCGTCCGATATTCGTTCCGTCGTCCGTTTTTATTATTATCCTCCCTCCTTCTTTGCCGATCTTGCCTATTGCCTCCCCTTTCAGCATTTCCTTCACGTTATTCATCAAAATACGCTCAAAAAAGGGCCTATTTTTCCCCTTTAGTGTTATTTCATCGTAATGGATTATGATGTGAGAATATCGCATAATTGATTATGGGTTAAAAGATGTTGCCACTCCATCGCCGTCCCTGACCGGATAAATTGCATTAAAGAATAAATTATTTTTTATAACAATATCCTTGATGCGATCACAGATGCAATCGGAGCAATAATAATCCTTGGAACAATCATTGATCTTGATATCTTTTGTCGGATTGTTCTGATAAATTTCCGGAGAGCATAAAAGATAATTAGTATGTTTGTTGCATTTCACGCAGCTTCCTCCCTGGCTGATAAAATTTCTCAATTCAACTACTCCTTCTTCCGGCCAATAACCGCCTTCCAATATCTCATCAAATGTATAATATGGAAAAGCGATATATTTTTCCATCGGTTCTATTATGACGGCCTTGCCTGTAAAACCATTCAGATATTCTTTGTATTTGCTCAGCATGCAATCGGTGCATAGTTTCATTTTCTTAAAATGAAGGCTCTTAACCCATGGCGTCGGATCAAAAACATGATATTTATCCAATGGTCTTTTGCAATTTTCACAGATGATTTTCTTTTTGTTGAATATGCCGAACATAATCGATCAAATATATAATGAATTACATGCCCGAGATTTCCCTCAGACGTTTTATTTTTTCCGGCAACACCTTCAGGACAAACTCAATTTCTTTTTTCGTCGTATCTTTTCCGAGAGTAAACCTGATGCTCGCATGAGCGATCTCGGGAGGAATCCCCATGGCCATCAGGACATGCGAGGGTTCAAGAGATGCCGAAGAGCAGGCCGAACCCGTGGAAACTGCTATCCCCTCCTGGTCAAGCATCATGAGCAGACTTTCTCCTTCTACGCCTTTGAAACTGAAATTAGCATTATGCGGAAGCCTTTTTTCCCTCGACCCATTCAATTTTGAATTCGGTATATTTTTTTCTATCTCCGAGACCAGCCTGTCCCTTAGTGCCCTGATCTCTTCCATTTTTTTCCTGTGCTTCGCTACCAGGCTTATCGCCTGCCCCAACCCGACGATCCCGGGAACATTATGAGTTCCCGCACGAAGATTATATTCCTGCTCGCCTCCCTGCTGGATCGATCTTATCTTTGTTCCGCGCCTGATATATAGAGCGCCGATCCCCTTTGGGCCATAGAACTTGTGTCCCGAGAGCGAAAGATAATCGACTCCCAGATCATCAACATTGCATTCCAGATAATTCACCGCCTGAACCGCATCAGTATGAAAATACACCCTCGGAAGTTTCTTCTTTTCCCTTTCAACGTTTATTTCTTTTATCATCTTTCCAATTTCAGCGATCGGTTCGATTGTCCCAACTTCATTATTCGCATACATGATCGAAACAAGAACCGTGCTTTCCTTTATCGCCTTTCTCACGTCTTCAGG